>JAPUFZ010000307.1 GCA_027293245.1 Gammaproteobacteria bacterium | reverse complement strand
TAAAACAGCGGGACCGATTTTTGCCAGTCAGTGTGCTTATGTGGTAACCATATCGGGTGTACTCTGGGGTATCGTGATTTTTGCCGAAGTCCACAGCGTCTGGGTATGGCTCTCGGTGATAGTGATGATGGCTGGCCTGGCACTGGTTACCCCGATCGGTAAAAATTCTAAGGAATTGGCCCCACGCCCGGTTTAGTAACTCGGGGAAACTCTGGAATGACTAGAATTATCAGTGTTTGACACTATTATTATTGCACTAATTACTTTTTGGATATTCGCTTGAGACTCTACTTTTGTATTTTATTTCTAATCCTGACGCTGCTGGCCGGGTGCACAGTATTTTCGCAACCCCTGTCGACCGAACAACGTAGGACCCTACTCGAAGTTGAACATGATCTGACTGTCGATAGGTCTGCAATAAAAGACCCGGGCAACAAATCGACGATCAAGGTACTTTCCCTGAACATGGCCCACGGGCGTAAGGACAGTTTTACCCAGTTTTTCGTCAGCGAAGCAGAAATTCGCCGGAACCTGGTGGATATTGCTGAATTTCTGAAACGCGAAGGCGCCGATATTGTCACGCTGCAGGAGGCCGATGCACCATCCCGGTGGAGCGGAAATTTTAATCACGTTGAATTTCTTGCTCGCGCAGCGGGGTACCCCTGGTATACCCAGGCAACCCACGTGGAAAACTGGTTTGGTCATTATGGTACAGCGGTGCTGTCACGCTTGCCGATCAGCAGGGGTTATGGTTATGACTTTAAACCGACACCGCCGACCACTCAGAAGGGATTTACCCTGGCAGAAATTGAGTGGAAACCGGAAACAGGTGATCAGAAAAAAATGGTTATCGATGTGATTTCGGTACACCTGGATTTTTCCCGTCGTTCGAAACGCATCGAGCAAATTGAAGTTATGAAAAAAGTATTGGGTGGCCGAACCAACCCGGCTATTGTCCTGGGTGATTTCAATAGCGGATGGATAGAAGGCGAGCAGGAATTACAGGCACTCGCCAGCAAAAGAAACCTGAGAACCCACCGCCCCAAAGCCAATTACCTGTATACCTACCTTGATGATCGATTAGACTGGATCCTGGTTTCCGAGGAATTCAAGTTTTGCAATTATTACACCGCACCCGATATCTTGTCAGATCATCTCGCCGTTGTTAGTGAACTCGTCCCGTTAGATGAAGGTTTAGCCCTTGCAAAATGCAGTTAGTACCTAAAGCCCGGTGACTGGTTAACAACAGCCATCCTGAATCTCTGGAATAGCAAAAGTCCTGGCCTCTATGTTCAATCGAAACAAATTCACTCCCACCAGTTTTGCCTGGAGATACGGTATTGCCCTGGTACTGGTATTTGCCACCTATAACCCGAGTGGTTACTCGTGGGTACACTGGCTCAATTCAGACACCGCACTGGTATATAAAGTGTCCTTTGGAATTGTACTGCTGGTAGGCTGGATTATGTTCCTGCGCGCTACCTGGAATTCACTGGGTGCATTCGGTACCCTGCTGGCCGCGGCTGTTTTCGGTGTCATGATCTGGTTACTTATCCAATGGGGATTGCTGACACTCAACAGTCCATCCGTCATCATCTGGGTGCTTGAGTTTATTCTGACGGGTGTACTAGCGGTTGGCATGTCCTGGTCGCATATTCGCCGCCGGATTTCCGGCCAGTACGATACCGACGAGATAGAAGGCTAACAATCTGTCCTCATCCCACCTGAACATCGAGTCTGGAGCCGCCCACCTCGGCTAACGGCTCAGGCGTTACGGGCAAGGTACACCGTATTTGATGACTCACCTCCCGTATACGGGTTTGGAAAGGTGATGATATGAGTCTCGGAGGATTCGAATACGCTATCGAGTAAACGGCTGAAGCCGGCTTCCGGGGGGTCGTTCGACCAGAGCCCAAAAATACCACCGGAGCGAATTTTCTGCGCCATCTTATGCAATCCCTGCTCGGAGTAAAAGCGCTCGTTTTCGGGGTTAAGCCAGTGGCTCGGCGAGTGATCTATATCCAGCAACACCGCATGCACCTGCCGGTTTGACTGTAATCCATCGAACCCGGACCCGGATTTGGTGGCGAGCTTGAAGAAATTGCCCCAAATCAGACTACAACGCGGATCGGATGACAGTTTCTCACCCAGCGGCACCAGGCCCTGACGGTGCCAGTCGATAACCGGCTGCATCACTTCAACTACCACAAGAGATCGGACCGAAGGATTTTCAAGCGCTGCCATCGCCGTATAACCAAGCCCCAGGCCACCGACGACAACATCCAGCTCATCGCCTTCAAGCTGGCCTAGTCCCAGTCTTGCAAGCGCTATCTCGGCCTCGGTAAACAGGCTCGACATCAAAAACTCTTCACCAAGTTTTACCTCGTAGAGAATTTTACCATCGAGCCTCGGTTCCGACCGTCGCCTCAGGCTGATTTCACCGAGCGGCGTTACCTGGTAGTCCAGCTCTTCCAGGATATGAGTATTAATTGCTCTTTGACCCGGTTTATTTGCTGCGCTGGTCGAGATAGCTACCCGCACCTACATAGTCGACGCTGTCATTGAAGGTTACCTTACCGGTTACCTTCACACTCCGTGTCAGGGTGTCGAGCAACGGGCACTGATTCTCTACCGTATCCACGAGGCGTTTGAGTTCTTCTTCGGACGCTGGACTCTTTATACGCACATCGTAGCTCATCTCGAGCAGGCCCGGCGGGACCTCCGGGTCCAGGCCCATCAGGCCCTGAAGATCAAGATCCGCATTGACCTCGACCTTCACCTCATCCAGCTGAATATCCATGGTTGAAGCCAGTGCCACGTACATGATCTCCTGGCAGGTACCCAGGGCCACGAGCACCACGTCCGCGGGACTCATGGCGCTGTCGCCACCACCGAAGGCGGCGGGCTCATCAATCACCATGGGTTCGAAATCACGCACCGTAGCGGTGCAGCGGACGTCTTCCTCCCACTGCGTCTTTGCGTTATATTGAACCCTGGCCATGGCCGCATCATTCTGGATCGCCTCTACGGTCGCCAATACTGCTTCCTTTACCGTTTGTTGTGACATTACTGATCTCCTCTATTTTTATAGGTATCAGAAGAATAAAAGCCCTCTTGGAAAAAGTCCAACCAAACATTCCTGTAAATTAACCTGCAACTCTCTCCATTTTCACCCTGAACTTAACAGGAAGTGTCGAATTAGTTGAACCTCTCTTGTGGATCGAGGTTACCTGGGTTGGCCAGAAGTCCATTTCCATGCTCGAATATTAAACCTTACACAGTTATTCTGGCATTGGGCCAGCTAATAATAGATGATTGATAACCTGTCCTGGACCAATGAAATTATGAATGCGAAAAATCTGGATACCGACTATCTGCGTCAATGGATCGGTAATAAAGAAACAATCGAAGAAACCATATCGGCTGAGCCTTTGTTGCGTATGGCGGCGACACTGGATCGAGAACCCCGCAACATTGTTACCGGTGATGAAGTTCCCGCACTCTGGCACTGGGCTTATTTTCTGACTCCGGCCCGGGCATCGGAACTGGGACGCGACGGACATGCTGCACTGGGTGATTTTATGCCGCCCGTGCCCCTGCCGCGCCGCATGTGGGCCGGCGGCAAACTTGATTTTATTCAACCGCTTCGAGTCGGTGACCTGGCCCGAAAAGAGTCAAGCATTCGTGATGTCACGCTTAAACAGGGACGCACCGGTAGACTGTGCTTCGTCGAAGTTGAACATCGTATTTTTGTCGGTGAAGAACTGAGGTTTAGCGAGACCCATAACATCGTCTACCGCGATGTGCAACAAGCCGGAGAAGATACGGTTCTACCGCCTAAAGCGCCGAACGACAGGCAATGGACGCGCGAGGTAACTCCTAACTCGACCCTGTTATTCCGGTATTCGGCACTGACCTTTAACGGTCATCGAATTCACTATGACCTGGATTTTTGCCGCCACCAGGAAGGCTACCCCGGGCTGGTTTTCCATGGCCCTTTGACGGTAACTTTGTTACTGGAACTGGCGATGGAAAACAATCCCGGTCGTTCATTGAAATCCTGTGAATTCAGGGCTTATAGCCCATTGTTTGACAACGCGCCATTCACCCTGAATGGTAAAATGGATCACAGCAAAGCCGAAATGTGGGCTGCCAATCCGGATAACCGACTGGCAATGAAAGCAAGCATCAGTTTTTAATGCGATTAAATGACTAACGGGAAGTAAAACACTATGCACTGGCATAATAGACGCGAGCGTTTTCGCGCCCAGATAAACGGCGATATTTGCATTCATCCCGGATCGGTATTTGATCCGATATCGGCCAGGATTGCTGAAGCGATAGGTTTCGAGGCAGGCATGTTTGCCGGCTCCGTCGCATCGCTGACGGTACTCGGCGATCCCGACCATATAGTGCTCACCCTGAGCGAATTTGCCGAACAGGCTTATCGCATCGGCAGAGCCAGTGAATTACCAATCCTGGTCGATGCGGATCACGGTTATGGCAACGCCCTGAATGTTAAACGTACTGTAGAAGAACTGGAGACTGCAGGGGTTTCTGCATTATCAATAGAAGATACTGAATTACCCAGGCCATTCGGTTCAGGTGGCAAGACCGGCCTGATTTCGATCGAAGAAGGCGTTGGTAAAATGCTCGCGGCCGTCGAGGGACGCCAGGACCCCAGCCTGGTCATCGCCGCACGCACCAGTGCCATATCGGTGAGCGGTCTACAAGATACGATAGCCCGCGTTAAGGCTTACCAGGATACCGGTGTCGATGCGATCTTCCTGATTGGTATAAAACAAAAACAGCAGCTCGAAGCCATTGCTGAGGTATGCCGATTACCGATTTTCCTCGGTGGTGCCGGGGCAGAAATCAACCACCTCGACAGCCTCGGTCCGTTGGGAGTCCGTATCAGCCTGCAGGGGCATCAACCGCTGATGGCGGCAATGCAGGCAACCTACGATACGCTCAAGGCGCTACGTGAAGGCGCCAGTCCTGCCGATATCGATAAATCGATCGATAAAGCCCTGATTAACAGGCTTTCCCGGGTTGACGATTACGATGGCTGGATCGAGCAATTCCTGGAGTAGTGTTTCGCCGACGCTCATAGCCTGGCGTTCATGTGTGCAATCAACTCATCAAATTGCTTCGATCTACCATGCAGCTTATAAAGCTTTAACACTTCATTCACGGACTGGTTTTCAGGATGGAACCAGCTATCTATTGAGGTTTGATAGGATTCAAACGCTGGTTCCAACATCTCCTGTCGAAGGTACCATTGTGCCCTTTGTTGATAAAATTCAGCCACATCAGACTTACGCAAAGCATCGTGCAGATTTAATTCGGCATCGCCTAATAACTGTTCAATTTCCGCAGCATCTGCTTCATCAGATCGCCTCATCAGCCATTTGATTCTCGCAAGCTGACAGTTAAACAAGCGCAGAGACTCAACCAGTATGTCTTTTAAGGTATCGCTAACCTGTCCTGTTTCACTATTTGCCAGCGCGGTACTTATTTCTGGAACTATAGTCTCCAGCAGTAGAATCCGATAAATTTCGGTCCAGGAATCCCGTGCTTGTTTCTGATTTACCAGGGCAATTAAAAAATTGAGATTATCCTGTGAGAGAATGATCTCCACGGATCCCGGGGGACTTGACTTGTTTACTTCATAGTAAAACAGATAGCTTTTGTATCCGTAACCCGAGTCCAGCTCGTTTAAATAATATACCGGCCGTTGGCTTGCTTTAATAAACGCCAAAATATTCTGTTTCCCGGTTTCCGCCGAGTCATCTAACGGGGAATAAAGCCTGTTACCTAACAATAAGCCAAACTTATTAAACAGGCTGATATCTGGTCTGATTTTCTTCACCCAATTCAGATAACCGACAGTGCCCATGGCCACATCATCATGGGCAATAAGTACTGCATCTCTCTTCAGATTTGACAGGATAAATTCCGCATATGCTTCGGCCCAGACATAGTCGTGTCGATAATTAGCGGGTAGATTTTTAATAAAAATCAATGTGACCACAGCCATGGTAAATAGATACCTTAGTTTTAGTTCGGGAACTGATATGGATGCACGCTGGTATAAATAACCGGTCAACCAGTAGGCCCCTAGCGCCAGCCATATACTCATCACGCCATAGGCGATCAATGGATAGACCCGAAAGGCACTCTGAAAAATCAATTCGTAGTCGAAACCCAGCAACAGCGCTAACAAAACACTATTTCCCAAAAAAGCCAGGATAAGAGCGATGGCAGTTTCATTTCTCAGGTACTTGAACTGTGCCCAGGCCCCGATACAGGACAGACCGAAGGCAACTATCCCATACTGAATGGTCGACTCCCTGAGGAAAAATCCAATGTACTGTATATTATCGTTGAGGTTGGCGCTAACACTGTTATCGACTGACGAATATCCCTGCCGACTGATATAGAACCAGAGCTCAGATAAATTTTCCAGCGGCCCATAAAAGCTGATATACGGGTCCGTTTGCGAGTAGAAAAACATCCATAGATACGGAGCCAGGCCCATAATCGCCAACGCCATACAAAACCCTAAGGCGGCCAGGACCTCATTACGTTTTGGCCATAGTAAAACCAGTAATGCCGGTGTCGATAAAACCATCAATGGCCAGTGGTTGGTAAAGCTCAGACCGTAAATAAATGCGATTGAGCCCAGTAACCAGCCCGGTGTCCCAATAAACCATTTTCGTTTTTCTGTTGCCCCTTTATCTTCCATGAAACATAAACACAGGTAGAACAGCAAAAAAAAGAAAAATGTGTTTAACGTATAGACCTCGGCAATGATGGACTGCGACCAGAATCTGAGTGACAGGCCATAGGATAAGGCACCCAGATAAGCCATACTCCTGCAAGCGATTAGCCGGTCGATCAAAAGAAAAACCAGCATACAGGTCAGGGCGCCAAAAAAGGCACTGACCGCATGAATTCGGGCAGCAACAGATCCTAACGGTATTTTTGAAAAACCATATCCGATTATGGTGTGAAGGGGATAACCTGGCGGATGGGAAATGCCAGGCTCGTAACTGGATAAGGCGAACAAACCATCATCCTCAAGCGCCACCGTTATCGGCATGGTTGCGAGATAAACAATCAATAAAATTGAAAATATTGCTGCACCATGCCTGAACACGGTTTTGTCGATGCCAGCCACTGATCCGGCTTCTGGATTCGTCTGTGGGGAAATCTCTGACATGGACTGATTAATTCTGGACCTTCGGTTTGCTCCAGGTATAGATCGATGTCACGGAAAAATTCCAGACCGATCCAATAGCGGCACCGACAATACCCGCAACCCACCAGGGCACTAAATATGAAAACAGGTAGTCAGCCATCATGACGTTAACCAAAGCACCCAGTCCACAAGCGATATAAAAGGTAAAAAGCCCCTTTACCATTTGATGTCCTACCAGACGCCTGTCCCGGTAGGTAAACATATTGTTTAGAAAAAAATTGGTGGTCATAGCTATCCAGGTTGCAAGGGACTGCGAAATAAAAAAAGAAAGCTCAACCCAGCTAAAGAACAGGCTAAGAAATAAAAAGTGAATCAAGACGCCACTTGATCCAACTATCACAAATAGAATAAAGCGCACAGGAACATACTGACCAAAAAACCGATCTAATATGAGTAATAAGTATTCCCAGACGATGAGGCTATCGAGTTTACTTTCCCCAGCCACGCGCGAGCGCATATCGTAGGGTATCTCCCGGTAATTTATTTCGGTCCCGGCGACTGAAAAGATATCGAGTAGTATTTTGAAACCCTTCGAAGATAATTGGCGCATATATTTCTCGAAAATGGCTCGTCGAATCATAAAAAATCCGCTCATCGAATCAGTCAGCGGTTGCTTTAAGATCAATCGGCTTAACCAGGAGGCCAATTTACTAATCCGCACTCGATGCTCAGGTAGCGAGCCGGTACTACCTCCTTCGATATATCGACTGCCAACCACCAGGTGCAACTCGGGATCATCTTGCAATAGTTTTAACATTTTCGGCAAAAGCTTTTCGTCATGCTGTAAATCGGCATCCATTACCGCGACATTGGGAGCGGAGCTGGATAATATCCCCTCGATACAGGCAGAGCTTAAACCTCGTCGGCCGATACGATGAATGCACCGCACATTAGCTTTTTCTGCGGCCAGCTCCTTAACACAACCGGAGGTCTGATCATCAGAGTCATCATCAACAAAAATAATTTCCCAATCTACGCCGTCCAATGCTGACTCTAATGACTTCACCAGCATTACAACATTACGTCGCTCGTTGAAGGTTGGAACAACAACAGATAATTCCATATCTAACAAATCTACCTTTATTCAAATATGATAAAACAGATAGCCCGTAACACCCGGAAGTCGTCACCACGGCCCCCGGGTCGTGCGCCATGCCGGTACCGGATCAAGTCCGGCATGACTCCTCGATATTAATTCATGAATCAGAGGCTCCCTAGGAGGCTGTCCGAGAATAGGGGTCGTAGCGAGGGAAAGCAATTTTGAGTCCATTTTTTGGTCATTTGAGGCGAATAGTTACTCATATTCAACGAAAATGAGCGGAATAATGGGCCAAAATGGCTTTTCCGCAGTAGGCCTTCTATTCTCGGACAGCCTCCTAGATTAATTGTAGCTTCTGATTACTGTTATTCAACAGTGTTTACCAATCCCATGGCACAGCCAGGCCCTGTGGTCATGTCCCCGCATCGATCAGGATATGAAACAATCAACGAGGTGCCGAATCCCCGGTATCACTACGGAACCTCTCATCATCCCGACCACCGTTCTAAACCAGTAACACAAAAGGGGTATTGTTCTCGAGGCCCGGGTAGAGTTACATGGGGCACTATGAATCATTAAATTCTGCAAGGAGATAAATCGAATGCCTGAACAGAAAATACCCCGAATCGATGGCGAGCGCCTGTGGCATAGTCTGATGGAAATGG
>JAPUFZ010000306.1 GCA_027293245.1 Gammaproteobacteria bacterium | reverse complement strand
TAATCTGCATTAAAGATTGACAATTTCTAAAATAAAACCTCCCCTTTTAATATCATACCCGTGCTCGATTCTGCTTTTACCTCAATCAAAGTATTATCATCGAGCACAAAACTTAAACGTCTGTTGGTTTGATTTTCTATGACCACTCCCACATTTATCGAGGCACTAATATGCCATTGTGCCGATAATCCAATAGCAATCGCGTTATAACCGAAATCGGATTCCCGCGTCAGATCCTTGCTGAATACATGCCACTGATTGCCTACGGGTTCTGCAAACAACTCCAGGCTTAAACCCCTGTTAAATCTTTTCAGTATACTGAAATCGGGAACTGCGAGTTGCAGGTCCCAGTCTCTAGCAGGCTGCATACAGACTCCTACCACTGGATAAGCTTTATAGGGACCAAATCTGTAGTCTGACCTGAAGCCTGCAAGCCAGGCACTCTCGAGAGATATATTCTTTTTATAAACCATGCCAAGGTTTAACTGCAGGCCATCAGCATCAATTAATTCTGGGTTTTTCAGTGCATTTGAAGAAACGGATATTGCCGGAGTAATATCATAAAACAGCTCTGAACCGGTACTGCTTAGACGACCTTCAAGCGGAAAATCCCAGGTATGCAGGTGGCCATTGGTCATTGCATCTATCGATTCCAGATCCACGTTTGTATATTGAAAGTTAAAACCGATCGAGCTTGTGTGTTGTTGTTCCCTGACAAACACCCAAGCCGAGTTCAATGCGCTTGTGGTGATTTTAACCTGTGCAGGCATCGCCGTATCGAGTTGCGCCTGGCCCAGGTTGCCGACTTCTACACGAATAAAATGCCGAGCCGTGCTATTACTGCAATAATTCGTTGTCGCCTGCAGAGACTGCGAAATGAAAAGACCGATCACAATCAACAAGATAGCTGGCGTCTGACCAATGCTCTTCAACTTTCACCACCTTGCAGCTTCATGGCATACAAACTGATCATCAGTACTGTTTCTCACATCCTGGATGCCACCCATTATAATCACAGGTGCGCTTCACCGCAGTATCATGTGTAGTTTGCCGAAGCTGACGCATAAATGCCGAGAGGCGGCTTTCCGGGAAGCAGACCTTAGAATCTGGGCCAACAGGAACTGAAAGGCATTGATGAAACGGTTCGTGTTTACCGCGTCGGGCCAGGTAGCGGTGAATTTGTTCCACCACCGCCGCAGCAAGACCAGACGACAGACTCTGTGCACATATTTTCTAGTGTCCGTTTAGGATCTAGAAATTTCATTTAGCACACGAGCGAGCAATCGCGTGAAAAACTCCACATCGGTCTGTTGCAAACCTCGATGCGATTCCAGATACTCGCGAACGGAAATTCCGGATTCCAGGCCCGTCAGCTCGCCTGCCTTGAAAACTACCGATTTCCGTATGAACTCCTCGGCGTTGCTGTGGCAGCTGCCGCATTCGTTTTCCATCTCGCGGCCAAAAATGCTCGCAAATGAAAGACGTGCTGGGCGGAGTCATATTGATAGGCTACCCCGACCGGGCAGGCCAGGCGTGCCAGGCAACCCTCCTGGTGGCAACGCGCATCGGGGGTTCGTTTTAGATAGGCAGCACAGCTATCGACATCGTATCCATTGGCGTCAAATGCCCCTACCGGACAAGTATTCAGGCAGGCCTGGGTCTTGCAGCTTTCACAGGGGCTTGGAGTTGCAGTGGCCTGCTGTTCGGGTACTTGCATGTCGGGTATCAGCAGGCCAAATCGGTACGAATGCCAGAGTCCATACTGCGGATGAATCATCAGACCCATGCGTGACTGGCTGAGTGACTCGGCCCGTTTGGCCCATTGTAAAAAAGGCAGATAAGGCGGCCCCTCGAACGGATAAATCGCTGCCGCTCCAAACTCATCCGCCAGCTGTTCGGCGACCCGTCTACTCCAGCGGTCGAGTGCATCCGGTAGTCCATCCTGGTACTCGGGCGACTGTATAAATACCGGCCAATACGAAGACCCTGTGTTACCGACCAGGGCTATCGAAACCTCGCCATCAACCTGGAGAGATTTTTTCTCATCATCGGAAGCCTGCAGCACGCCGCGCAAGTGCAGGCCAAATTCCTGGAGTCTGGTTTCGAGGTCTGCGGGTGTCACTTGCTGGACGCATCCTGCCAGTCACAGGCAGGGCCGATGGCGGTGGCGATAATCATCGACTCAAGGAATAGCTCACCATCAATCTCATCTTTAACATGGATATCTTCGTAACTCAGGGTCACCTGCGGATTCCTGGCACCGGCGTCTAATGCCTTGCGCTCGGCTTCCCGCATGGCAATATCCTCGGCACATTTTTTTGCCGCTGCCAGGGTCCCGAAGTGCTGGGGTTGGTCATTACTAAACAGGCAAAATGTGCCGAACTGGGGTTGCGTTACGGTAACCTGTACACGCTGTATCACACTGCCCATCACAGCTCCATAAGCATTGGCGACATCGGCGTGTTGCGGCAGGTGCAAACCTATCTGCATCGAATCTGCAACATCCCGGTAATAGCTCGCCGCCGGGGCGCCGACTGCGACGATCGGGAAGTCACTGGCAAATTCAAGTTTGAACAAGGGATCCCTGTGCTGCTCCTGCCCCTTGTTCAGCACCATTTTGGTCAGTATTTCCGTGACCCCATTGATGCGCGTGTTGTTGGAAAATTCCGACTCGCTTAAGCCGACTTCTATCAGGGTTCGACTAATAGTCGACTGCACCAGTTCATAAACCTGCTTACAGGCCGCATCGACATCATCAGCCTGCCAGCGCCCGTAACCATAAAGATATCGCATTTGCCGCATCCAGAGCCTGGCTGACAGTTCCGCTGCGCGCGCATTCCAGTGAGTATTGATACCGAGTACATGCACCGCGTCGGAGGGGGTAAAACCACTGTATATAGCCAGACCAATACGTTTCAGCCGTGCCAGCGCGCGCGCGTACTCGCGATCCTCGAGCACGATCGCGTTGAGTTCGATGGGCGCATCCGAGAGGGATTCCCATGCCTCGCGTTCTACTCGATTCAATTGATTGAGCAGGGCCGCGTTGTTTTCCAGACGCATGACGAAACGATTACTACTCGCACTGACCATGCCACTTAGTTGTAATTCGAGCCTGGGAATAATTTCCGGGTATAAATGTGCGAGCAAGCTGGTAGGCACCACCCGACGCGGCCCGATCATCAAGCCCTTGTGCCCGCCGAAGCGCACTTCGCTATCACCACCCAGGCCGACCGAATTAACCCGCACCGCTTCGATCATCGGTTGCCAGTCTCCGATAGTCGCTCCATCCTTAGAAAGCTGTGGCTGGCCATTGCGGACAATCGCAATATCGGTCGTGGTGCCACCCATATCGGCGACAATTGCATTTTTCAGTCCGCTCAGCGCGCAGGCGCCGATGACACTCGCGGCCGGGCCGGACAATACCGTGCCAATCGGTTTTTCGATGGCGTTATCCATACTGGCCAGTGAACCATCGCCCTTTACGATCATCAATGGTGCGTTTATCTGGTGCTTTTCCAGTATCTTCGTGACCGATGTAATCAGTTCCTTGACCGGTGGCACCATCCTCGCGTTGAGCGCGGCGGTTAATGCGCGCCGCGGAGCTCCCAGGCTCGATGCGAGTTCATACCCGCAAATAACAGGCAAACCGGTGAGTTCGGTGACCAGCGACTTTAGCGCATTTTCGTGACTCGAGTTGCGTGTGCCAAACATGCTTGAAATTGCAAAAGCCGACACCTGGTCCTGCAGTTTTCTGATCGCTTTACGCGCGACGTCTAGATTCAGCGGTTGGGTCTCTTCGCCCACGGCATCGAAACCACCTTCGAGTAATACCACCAGTTGTGCCGGCAAAATCTCCAGCAGGCCACTTTGTTTGACTTGCGCCTGGTTATAGCCGGACAGTAATACACAGACCGGCGCGCCCAGGCCCTCAACCACCGAATTGGTGGTCAGGGTGGTGGACAATGACACCATTTTCACCTGTTCGAGTTTTGCCCTGGGCAATTTTTCGATTACATCGCCGATACCGATAGTTAAGTCAAAGCGCGTGGTCAGGCTTTTTTCCGCCGCGACGATGTGCTTGTTATCATCAACCAGCACTGCATCGGTGAAAGTTCCACCAGTATCTATGCCCAGACGTAGGGTCATTTAGCCATCCTCAATCGAATCGATTCAAAGTATAGAATAAAGCGGCTTAAAGATTCGGTGAAGACGACCTCCTGATACAGGGGAGCGACATGCCGCCGTCTGCTGAAAAAGCAAATACCGGCGTTAGCCTCTGCCATCGTATTTTTAGGTAAGATAGACTCCTGCATTTGCTGCGACATTTCATCATGACCGAAATCTGTATTTTACCTGACTTCTCCACCGCTCAGGCTGCCAAAATTGCCGAACGCCTGTATAACTTGCGTGGAACTTTGAAGGTTTTGAATGGTGAGCGCGACTTAAACTATCTGCTGCAGACGAAAAATGGTGCATACGTATTTAAAATCGCCAATCAGGATGAACCCTATGGCATGCTTGAGTGCCAGCACCAGGTCCTGCAACGACTAAAAGCAGATAAGGTGATGCCTCGACAGGCTTCCAGTCTTGAGTCTGTTAATGGCAGAGTCATAGAAATTATCACCAGTGACAGAGGTATCCATCATTACTGTCGTATCCTCAACTATGTTGAAGGCCAACTACTATCCGGCATAAATCATCCCAGCCCCGAATTACTAGACGACCTGGGTAAAACACTGGCGCAGCTCGATCTATCTTTGCAGGGGTTTACCCACGAAGCCTTAGACAGGCCTTTACTGTGGAACTTGTCCGATGTACTGGCGACGCTGGAACGATTTAAACCATTGCTTGCCTCGGATGATCAGCGAAACTTAATCGAGTATTTCGAAACCCATTTCCGCGACTGTATTTTACCTTTGACCAGGTATCTGCGAGAAGGTGTGATTCACAATGATGCCAATGACAATAACGTATTAATAGCCGGCGACCAGGCCTCAGAGCAGCGTATTACCAGTATCATCGATTTTGGAGACATGGTGAATTCCTGGATTGCTGTCGAACCTGCGGTAGCCGCAGCCTATGCGATGTTGGCAACAGAAAACCCACTAGATGCCGCGGTCGCAATCATTAAAGGCTACCATTCGCAGCTAGCGTTAAACGAGACCGAAATCAGCGTGTTATTCGATTTTATCTGTATGCGGCTATGCCTGAGCGTGTGCATTTGCGCCTACCAGCGATCAATCGAACCTGACAATGAATATTTAAGCATTAGTGAGCAACCGGCCTGGAATTTACTTGAAAAGCTCAGAAGCATTGAACCGGAGTTCGCTGCTAATATATTTCGTCAAGCCTGTGGGGTCAGGACCTGAGCAGGAGTGATCCGGAAAAAATCAATCGCCGATCCAGATAAAGAGCGCATGGTATTCGTGTTCGGTACCACCCGGGTCTGGATTGAGCAACAGGCGCAGGTGCGACCCCTCGATGATATTGCTTTGTTGCAAAGTTAATTCATAGTTTTCCGGATCATAGATTTTGGTACTGCGATCAAACCGTACGATTATCCGCTTAGCTGCTACGGCTACATATTCCTTCTCGACTCGCAACTCAAAACAATTGGGTTCACCTGCACAAAGGGTTTCAACGAAACCAAGCAAATGCACGGAGGTGGATGCCGTGGACAAGGAGGAAATTCCTAACAGAATTCCCACCAACAGGAAACAAATATAATTTGGTTAACTAAACATA
>JAPUFZ010000305.1 GCA_027293245.1 Gammaproteobacteria bacterium | reverse complement strand
AATCCGAGCATTGGTCCAGGACACGCTGTAAATACATCCATGTACGGCGTGTCTATGAAAGGCCCTCTGAGGTCATGAATTTCCTGAAAATAACTCGAACTTTAAGTGCGGCGGGGTTTAGGTTTGCTGGAAATAATTACGCATAAATGTGTCGAACGGTATATCATCCGCACGCTCAATCGCGTGTTGCCGCTCGATCGATTCGCGTGCCGCTGTTTCAAATTCGGCCTGTTTATCTGCATCCAGAGGTCTATCGGCAAACCACTGCTGGTGTTGCATCGACATACGTAACGAAAACTCAAAAAACTCCTCGCGTTTTTCGATCATATCTGCCAGTAGTTTCGCCGAAGGTGTTCGATCCGGGTCTTCAATTTTTAAACGTTGTTGATGTAGCGAGTCACAGTAGATATGCACTTCATTACCGCTATCAAGAAGCTCGCAACCGAGCGACATCTGGTCAAAAATTTCACTCGCCCAGTCGCGCAACAAAATATGCGCGCCGGATTTTTTTAAGCGCAGTCGCGGGTCGCGGCCGCGATGTGCCACAGCGTTGAAGTTGTAGTTAATATCCGCCTGCTCAGCACGATCAAACGGCCCACTGGGCAAAAGCAGGCTGAATAGCAGAAACGACTCGAGAAATCGCATCTCCTCATCGTTGATGCCGAGCGGCTCGTAGGGATTCACATCGAGTGAGCGTAATTCGATATAGGCGACACCGCGCTTCGCCAGTGCAAGGGTGGGTTTTTCTTCGCCCTGCAAAATCTGCTTGGGGCGCACACTGGAATAATGCTCATTTTCAATCTGTAGAATATTTTGATTGAGCTGTTGCCATTCGCCGTTGGCGCATAGAGCAATTTTCTGGTATTTGGAGTAAGGTGTGGAAATCGCGTAACTGAGACAGTCAATGTAGTCCTGCAAGCTGTTGTAACTGACATTAAATCCTGCCTCACCTTCCTTGCTGTTTTGATAACCGATGTCGCCAACACGTAGCGAGGTGGCGAACGGACCGTAAAAGCTGTGCTCAAACAGCTTTTCCAGCGAGGTCGGTGATGCGCCTAAAAACGAGCCACAAATTGCCGGCGAAACACCAAACAAATAGGGCACCAGCCAACCAAAGCGCTGCAAGTTACGCACCATGCCAATATAAAATTCTGAAATAAATGTCTGGCTATCGCGTTTGTCCCCAAGCAACGACTGGTACATTTTCCAGAACTCATCTGGATAGGAATAGTTGTAGTGGACTCCGGCAATCGCCTGCATCACCCGGCCGTACCTATGCCCAAGCCCGCGCCTATAGGCTGTCTTCATTTTTGCTGCATTCGATGAGCCGTATTCGGCAATCGGGATACTCGCATCGCCGGCGACGACGCAGGGCATACTGGTAACCCACAAAATTTCGTTATCGAGCTGGCTGTAAACGTATCGGTGGGTATCATCGAGAAATTGCAGGGTCTCGCCGAAATGTTCGAACGGCGGCGTCACCAGTTCGAGCAGCGCCTCCGAGTAATCGGTGGTAATACTCGGATGAGTCAGGGCTGAGCCGAGCCCCGTGGGATGTGCCGTTTGCGCAATGCTACCGTCGACAGCAACCCGCAGGCTTTCTTTTTCCAGCCCTACTCTTCGGCCTCGTAATACCTTTGGCATGCCGCTGGCAAGCAGTTGTGAGACGCGATTTTTAATAATTTTATTCAACAGTGATTCCTGAAATGAGATTGACAGGGGCAGTCAATAAGGTCGCAACGCAGGGAATAAACTTGCATATATAGTGACCCTTTCCCGGATCGCATTATGAACTAAGTTAATCAGCATAACATCATGAAATCACGCCATTTACCCGGATAAGCGTTTGCCGATCCGGGTGAAAATACGGGGTTGGATTTACTGGGTACTTTGAATATAGAGCTGGTCGAGTGCGCGCAGTATGTCATGCCGACTGATTTGCCCGACCAACTGTCCGTTACGCAGCACCGGGAAGCGGCGAAAATGGGAGTTGAGGAATTTCTCGGCAGCGGTGAGGATACTGGTGTCGGCCTCGATGTGCTCTACCTCGCGGCTCATGTATTGCTCGACCTTGCCTCCCCAGTCCTGGTGGTAAGCGGTATTGTAAACAATCTCCATACAATCTTTCATCGACAATATGCCGATCAGCTTTCCCGATTCATCGAGAACCGGTGCGCCTGAGATACTATTGTCGAGTAACACACGCACGGCGAGAAGGATATCATCCTCGGGTGAGAAACTGATCAGTTCGGTAGCCATATGTTTTTCGATGCTGGTAGTCATGAGCTAGTACTCCTTCAATGAGATATCTTAAGATGCAGAGCGCACCAGGCACATACTGTATTTTTCAATCATATAAACATTTTCGGATAGATTATTGATTCAAAAATATATTCATAATTTTGAGTGCCGCCTTCTTGCAATATGCGGGTCAGGTTCCAAAATCGTCAAAGTGTATATTTTCCAACAAAACCTCGAGTTCGTCGAGCCACCTTGATGATATTCTGGGCTACGCGGATGTGCCTGGCACCCGGGACTTTAACCCATATGGGCGATGCTGAATACGAAGGCTGCTGTTAGAATTTGATCATAAAAATAATAGAACAAAGCAGGATTTTATAACTCTGGAGGGAGCACACAATGCAAAAGATCACGGCATTAGTCCGTCTATTCCCCCCCGGCATCATCGATGAAGGTCTCCTGATCTACCCGGTAAGCACAGCCGCTATCCCTACCTGTATCGAAAACTTCAGACCCGCTGAACCGGGGGATTGGTCATGATTGATTTGCATAAAAAACTTGATGATATTGAACATGAACTTAAAGATTTAAACAATGACAAACCGACTTTTATGGTCGAACTTAAAAGAATACGCTCTTTATTATTCGTTGTTGCCGCAATGATGGTATCGGTGGCGATGAGCTTTATCTGGCACATTATGGTCCAGTAACTGCTCGATGGCGCAGTGTTGCCGCTAAATTCTCCTTATGTTTCGAAACGTTAAATTTACTCGAGGGCCACAGGGCTTACTTGCCTTTGCGATGCCATGTCTCCAGTAACTTTGCGTATCGCCCTTCATTACCAACAGGCTACCGGATGACAAAAGCAGCTTGATAGTTTTGATATCTTTACGGTATTTGTGCCTGAGCAGGAAACTGCGTTCTTCACCCAGGCTTAGTGATGCTATTACCGGCTGCTTACCGAGTTCAGATTCATCATCACTATGCATGCCCATACTATCGTTTTGATCGCGGTAGTAATTGAGCAATACGCTATTGAATTGATGACCGATTATTGATTCAACCCGGTGTTTTAGTTCCAGCAGGGCCTTGGTCCAGGGCCGGGGTTTTAGCAAAATGCCCGAATACGAGTAGGCTTCGTTACCGTACCATGCGCTAAGTCGTGGTTGCAGATATTTCTTGCCGTAGATTTTTATCTCTTGCTGCCGCCAGGACGTTACCTCGATGAGTTTATCGATCAACAGCGCATAAGGCTTGCCGAGATCGATACCGCGCTGCAGCAATACTTCCGCATCGTCTATTGGAAGACGTTCCAACCCGGAATTTTCAAACAGATCTTTCACATCATTTTTTAATGGTAAGTAATAACAATATTATTAGCAGGATTAACTCTTTCGGCAAGCATGGATAAAATTAGTATCCAGGATCTCTAATCAGAATCGGGCAGCTTATAAGCCTCTAACTCGATAGATTTCAAATTCATGCCCTGAAGCACCAGTAGACCCTGGTATCGCTGTTCTCCCGTCGAGGTAAACTCGAACTGATAGCTACGTCTCAGGGCCAGATTGCCGCCCGCAGCTCTTTCCAGCCAGATACCCCTGATGACCATGCTTTGATCGAGTAACTGTAAACCGAAATGCTGACAATGACCGATTGCCAGTGAGCGCGCCCTGCCCTTAAATCTTCCACTATTCCACCAGTAAACAAATAGTATTCCAGCTCCTAGTAGCCAGATTAAATTATCCAGTGAAAACATTTGAATTTTATTTCGATCGCTCGTCGCTGATGCCGGCGTTGGTTAATCGTTAACAGGAAAATCCCTTTAATCAGGGTATAATCACCGTCGACCATGTTACCACGCTAAATTCATGAATCTAACGTACCTGGCCCAATAAGGGACATTGGGACAGAAACCGGGAGTTTATATTAAATGTCGAACCAAGTTATTTTAACCTGTGCGGTCACCGGCGGTCACAATAATCAGGCCAAACACCCTGACTATCCGATTACACCCGAACAGATCGCCAAAAACTGTACAGATGCAGCCAGAGCCGGTGCGGCGATTGTTCATATCCATGTACGCGATCCCGAAACCGGCATGCGTTCAGGCGAACCTGCCCTGTTTCGCGAAGTAGTTAAACGTATTCGTGATTCGGACGTCGACGTACTGATAAACCTGACCACCAGCGAAGGTGCGCGGTTCAGCCCCGGTGAAGTCGATGCCTCGGTCGGTGGGCCCGGTACAACGC
Organism: Gammaproteobacteria bacterium; assembly: GCA_027293245.1. Classification (GTDB taxonomy): domain Bacteria; phylum Pseudomonadota; class Gammaproteobacteria. Next base: position 3,276 of record JAPUFZ010000305.1, on the reverse strand, counting down.
TGGTTCAACCCCTCGACCGGCTCCAACACATCGAGGAATTGCGCCCTGACATCTGCACGCTCGATGTTGGCAGTTTCAATTTTGGCGAAACCATATTTGTTAACACGCCCGCCCACCTGCGTATCATGGCTGCTCGCATTCAGGAACTCGGGGTTAAACCCGAACTCGAGGTATTCGAACCCGGTCACATCATGTTCGCCCATAAGCTGATCGAAGAGGGTTTGATCGAGGGCAAACCGATGTTTCAACTCTGCCTCGGTATTCCGCATGCCTCGCCGGCGACGGCTGAAATTCTCACGGTAATGAAAAACCTGTTACCGGAGAATGCTAACTGGAGTGCATTTGGTATTTCCCGTTTTGAGTTTGCAATTGTCGCACAAGCTGCCAGTCAGGGTGGTAATTGCCGTGTCGGGCTGGAAGACAACCTGTACCTGAACAAGGACGAGTTTGCCAGCAACCTACAACTGGTCGAACGGGCAGTACGAATAATTCGCGAACTGGGGCGTGAACCCGCAACTGCCACTCAGGCGGCCGAACGCCTGGGCATAAATCGTCATTAAGAAAGATCCTTATTAGCATGAAAAAAGCTATCTCTCGCAAAGGCGCCAAGTACGCAAGGGGAAAGGCAGGATTAGTTTGGATGTTGAATAGTTGATACCGCTGTTATTATTCACCCTATCGCGAATGCTCAGGTTAAGTAATCCCTACAAACCTTTGCGTGCCTGGCGCCTTTGCGAGAGCATTGCCTTCGTGCATTACAGGACTAGCTATCTGGCAATACTTCGTCAGTTTTTCGCAGACCGGCCAACCACCGAAATAGATAGCCGCGCGGGGCATCGATACCGGTTATCAGGTAATTGAGCGTATAGGCGTTGTTCATCGTCGCCAACAGTATGACCTCACTATGCTCGGTACCGCATAACAATATTTCATCGCACAATTCTAGAGGCTCGTTTGCCCCGGGCAACATGATGCGTTGCTCACCGCGTTCTATCGATAGCGCAATACAGGAGATATTGCCCTTGAGGTCGTAAGGATTCCTGATTAACTCCCCAAGGCTAAGACCTGCCCGGCTTTGCAGGCGCCTGGCCACTGCTACCGCCTCTTCAGCACACAAGTTGATACGCCAGAGATGCGGTAGTTTATCTCCGATTTCCGATATCAACCGGTCGACTACCTGCCGGGTGCACTCTTCACCCTGTTCACGCAGATATTCGATAAGGATTTGTATCTGCGGCGAGATCAGGTGTTTAAGGATACGCCTGGCGGTAGTCAGGCTGGATTGCAAAATCAAATCAGCTTTGGCAGCATCAAAAGCAATCTGGTTATCATGCGAATTCTGGCGCACAATGGTAAAGGCATTGGGACGCAGTGAGTGAGCACACATCAATATACTGAGGTTGTCGTGATCACTATCGGTGCCGGCAACAACCCCTGCCGCATGCTGAATACCTGCCTGTTCCAGTGAAAGGTGGTCGGCGTGTCCTTCGATGACCCGAGATGTTTCGGGGACTTCGCTCACATCCGGATCTATCACCACAGGATGAATACCGTGAAGCTCGAAATACTTGTGTAACCATTTCCCCATGCGGCCATAACCGCAAAGTATCCATTCACCCGTGGGCACGTCGAGCGGCCGTCCAAGTTTTGCCTTCCTGTTACGCACCAGGCAGGAGTTTAAATTGTGCAGACGCGGCGCAGTAATCGCCATGCTAAGAAGCTGAGCGAATATTTCAAACGGATTGATGACCGTGAGATTGCCGAGCATGTTCAAATGCTCACTGTGGCGCAAAGAGGTTGAGCGGCAGAGTATTTGTAAATCAGGATTCAGAAATCTTGCCATGATCGAAATGCGCAAGTTGACCTCTTCATCCATCGTCAGTACCACGACGGCCTTACAGTTCGGCAAGCGCACACCCGCGTCGACCAGGTGCTTGGGAATGCCAGGATCAGCACAAAGAGCCGGCATTTTTACGCGATAGTCACGCAACGCCAACGCCTTGATTCGTTCAGGATCGGTGTCCAGCACAACCGAACCGAACCAGTGATCACTGAGACCGCGGGCCAGCAGGCTACCGGTATCACCAAAGCCGCAAATAATAAAAAACGGCTGATCGATTCGCCGCACTGCATTGGCGAACTGGTGTTCGGCAAGCGACCCGAGAAAATGAGGATTCTGTACCAGTCGAACGATTGAACCTATCGCATAAAGCCAGGCGATAACTCCCATGTAGAGGCAAAAAATCGTCCATAGGCGCTGCTCATCGGTGAATGCGTTGGGAATTTCACCGAAACCGGTGGTTGTGGCCGTATAGGTAAAAAAATAGAAAGCGTGGAACAGGCTCATGTATACCACGTTGCCGTCGGCGTCCTCGCCAGGAATCAATGCCATGCCGGTAATACCGATCGCATAGACAAAGATTAGAACGAAAACAGGCCCGCGCAAGTAGCGCAATACTACCATCGTGACTCGATCAAGTTCTGAGGTAGTAGCCATTCAGATTTTTCCTGGTCTGTTTAACGCCGCGAAATCAGGGTATCACCAACCAGTATAACGACCGAGATTATGCTCGCCACCAGTGCGCCGCCAGCCAGGGATACGATACTCGCCATCGACTCGGTATTCGGACCGCTCGCGGTATCGCTTTGCGCGATTACCCATACGATTCGTGCTGAAACTAACATGAGCCCCGAAACCAGGCTACTTGCCAGTAGCAGCGCTCCGACCTGGGAACGATCCCCCAGCTTTAAACCAATCGCAACCAGGTTAACCAGTATAGCGATCGTCAAAATCCAGACACTATGGTGCTGGGCGTTATCGATATCACCCATGACAAAAACAAAATTGAACGTCAATGCCAGGATTATTACGAAGCCAAAAATAACCCGTTCCAGATTCATAGCGTCACCTTGGTGGTTAGAAAACTGACAGAATACTCCCGAACCTCGGGTACGTCACCTCATGCTTCGTAACTGGGCGGAATCCCGGCCCCCAATGGCCATGACATCAATTTCTTCAACGCGCTGGTAACATCGAGGGGTAAAATAAATACCATCGTAGAACTATTCTCGCCTGCTATCTGAGTCAGCGTTTGCAGGTAACGCAACTGCAGTGCCTCATGTGCGGGCTAACCATTTAACTGCCTGAAGCGCAGCATTAAATCGTTCCCCTGGGCAGAGGCCGGGGCAATTCTGGTCAACTGCGAGAGATAGCTACCCGCTTCCGACAACCGCCCCTGCTTTTCCATATAGCTAACCAGTGTTAACAGCAAATCG
>JAPUFZ010000304.1 GCA_027293245.1 Gammaproteobacteria bacterium | reverse complement strand
TTTTTGTTGCCACTCGATGGTGTAGATATTTGAGGTATGCAAAAGGATGGCAGCCTGCTGTTGTATGGCTTCGGTCACGGCAGGATAATTATGTCCGAGACTGGTAACCGAGATACCGCATAGCGCATCGAGATACTGTTTACCATCGGCATTCCAGAGGTAAATGCCATCACCCCGGGTAAAGCTGACGGGTAGTGAGTTGTAGGCGGAGATTAAATGTTCAGACATCTTAATAGGCCACTGCTGCGCTGAAAAAAACGCTCTAACATACGCCTATTTGGTTTAATTACAAGCTTTTTATTGTGGTTATTATGATTGCCGGCAAGCATAAAAAAAGCCCCGGCGAGCGGGACTTATAAGGACCGAGATCAGGAATCGATTAGAATGGAAAACCACCGTGCCCAAATGCGGTCATTGACAAAATCATTGGAATAGACAAAAGCGTATTCGTACGCGATGCCATCAAGGCTACAAATTTAGCTTTGGCGATAACTTCTGCGTCGTGGCTTTGTCCGTCCAGGCCAAGGATTTTTTTCTGGTTAGGCCAGATCAGAACCCATACGTTAAACAGCATGATGGTACCCATCCAGGCGCCTATGCCGATAACGGCTGCACCTGATTTCAGCATGAAGGCATCGCCGAGTATGCCCATATGCATTAATATTGCGGCACCCGATAACCAGGTAGCAAGGGCAGCCCAGCGAAACCATAGCAGGGCAGCAGGTGCAATATACTTGTTGATGCCGGCGGCGCCTGGCCCACCACCTTCAACTTCTGAGAGGGCAGTCGCAACAGCTGGGACCTGTATAAAGTTGAAATAATAGAGCAGGCCAATCCAGGCAATACCGGCTAACACATGGAACCACACGATCCATTCCAGAGGGTTGGTCGATCCATCTGAATAGATCATCATGATAATGGCTGACAATACAACACCCGATACGATCGTACCGGTGATAGATTTTAAAGGATTCATGGATGACTCCCGGAAATAATTGTTTAGAATAGAAGGAGTGAGACGACTTTTTACGACACCCTCTGGTATGCGGCGGAGTATAAGGGCTTTCTAAATATGGCGCAATCAATCCTTAAGACGCCGTTGAATATACGATTAACATAAGTACCTGAATTATTTGTGGGGTTATATGTGCGGTCTATTTGGCGCATTGAGTTTTAGCGGCGAGCCTGTAGAACCTGGCTTTGCCGAGGCGATGTCAGACAAAGTGGCACGCCGTGGACCGGATGACCGGGGCGAGTGGTTTGATGGGCCGGTCATGCTCGGGCATCGTCGATTAGCGATCATCGATTTATCGCCACAGGGGCATCAACCCATGCACGATGTTGGCGGGCAATTGACGATTGTTTTTAACGGCACGATCTACAATTACCCCGAACTGCGCGAGCAGTTAATTGCTGATGGTTATGCGTTTCATTCGCACAGCGATACCGAGGTAATACTCAACGCCTATGCCTGCTGGGGGGAACAATGTACCGAAAAACTGCATGGAATGTTCGCATTTGCAATATGGGACAAAAGCGCGCAATCGCTATTTCTGGCGCGTGATCGGATAGGAATTAAGCCGCTCTATTACGCTCGAACCTCCGAGGGTTTTTACTTTGCCTCGAATCCTCAGGCATTGTTGGCGACCGGCCAGTGCGATACAGCCATTGACCCGGTCGGATTACACTACCAGTTGAGCCTGCACGCGGTCATTCCTGCGCCACGCACCATTTTGAAGGGTATTCGTAAATGCCAACCGGCATTCCAGATGCGAGTAGCTCCGGACGGCAGCCTTAGTGAAACAAGATACTGGTCGCTGCAGGCTCATCGTCCGAGCCATGCAATGTCAGCCCAGGAGTGGAACGATTCGATTCATGATGCGTTGATGGAATCGGTCAAAAGGCGACTGCAAATTGCCGATGTACCGGTAGGGGTATTGCTCTCGGGAGGCCTCGATTCCAGTCTGCTGGTTGCCCTGCTGGCCGAAGCGGGTGTCGGGCAGATCAAAACATACAGTATCGGTTTCGAGGACCAGCCGGAAGAAAGGGGTAATGAATTTGAATTCTCCGACGCGGTTGCGCAAATGTACAACACCGAGCATCACAAATACCTGATACCGAATGACCAGGTCTTAACGCGCCTGCCAGAGGCAGTACGCGCGATGGCGGAACCCATGGTAGGGCAGGACGCAGTGGCATTTTTCCTGTTGGCGGAGCAGGTTTCGAAAAGCGTTAAGGTAGTCCAGAGTGGCCAGGGTGCCGATGAAGTATTTGCCGGATACTTCTGGTATGGGCGCATGCAGGAGTCAACCGGATCGCCATTGCAGCGTTTTGCCCCACATTATGTTGACCGCGATCATGCCGAATTTTGCGATACCGTAGCAGCGCAGTATCAGGGTGAGGACCATAGCTCGGCATTGATCGAGCAAAATCTTGCCACCGATGCGGCGCATACATTTATGGATGCGGTGCTGCGTTTCGATGTAACCACCCTGGTGGTCGATGACCCGGTGAAACGTGTCGATAATATGACCATGGCCTGGGGTCTTGAGGCACGTGTTCCGTTTCTTGACCATGCGCTTATTGAGCTGGCTGCCAGCTGTCCGCCGGAGTTGAAGCTCAAACACCAGGGCAAGGGCATACTCAAGGAGATAGCCAGGGGGAAAATTCCGGATGCCGTGATCGATCGACCCAAGGGTTATTTTCCGATGCCGGCATTAAAATATGTACGGGGAGATTTCTATCAGTTCATGGCGGATACATTAAACAGCCAGGCCAGTCGTGAACGAGGAATCTTTAGTCGAGTCTATCTGGACCGGTTATTGAATGAGCCCGAACAACATTTCACCCGATTAAACGGTAGCAAGCTATGGCACTCGGCCCTGCTCGAATATTGGCTACAGCAGCATATTGGATAATATTACCTCAAGTATTTTAATTGGACCTTAGCTATTAACTTTCTGATAAAAACGAGTATCATAATAACCTAGTAATTTAGTCAGTTATTATACGAGGATTATTGATGGACGTTTTAGAACGTATTAAGAACCAGGTTGAGAGCCATCCTGTTATTATTTATATGAAGGGCACGCCACAGTTACCCCAGTGTGGTTTTTCGAGTAGGACCGTCGAGGCGCTGAAGTCACTGGAGGTCGAGTTTGCCTATGTTAATGTATTGGCCGACCCCGAAATCTTCCAGAATTTGCCACGTTTCGCCGATTGGCCAACCTTTCCGCAGGTATATGTCGATGGTGAACTGATTGGCGGTTGCGACATTACCCTGGAAATGCACGCGGCCGGTGAGCTGGAAAAAGTAGCGAAACAGGCACTGGCGAATAAGAGCGCCTGACACAACTTAATGAAATTTTACTCGAGTCCCGGGTGAAAGCCCGGGGCTTTTCTGCGTGGTGATTTATTACCGGCCCCGATCGGCAGGCTGAGATATCAGCTCAGGTGCTTTGCGAGGATCTTTGTGCCGAGGCGATAATATCGGTCACGGTCGGCACCGGGGTCATAATATGGCTGTACCAGACACCGATGGATATTTTAATCCGGTTGCCCTGGTCATTGGTTTCACGGGTATGCCGTTTGATGGTGTCTACCAGGCGTTTAAATACGTTCGGGTTAAATACGTCTGGGTCTTCGTAATAAATCGATACCGCGAAAGTCTTCATATTAAACCGGGATACCATGTCCATGGGCCGGAGTGCAAGTTGCAGAGAGTTGGAAATGGTTTTCAATGTTCCAGAACGTATTTCTGAATTATCTGAATTCACCTCGATAAGACCTAAGCCGAGACCCCCGCCCCTGGTTGTGCAGTGCTCTACCAGGGACTCGATATGAGCTTCCATCTGTACTCGGTTCGGTAAACTGGTTTGCGGATCTTGCAGGCTATATTGTTTCACCTGCATGACCTGGCTGCTCAACAATCGGGTTCTTTCTCTCAGTTGGTTTTGATGATATGCGGTGCGCGCCGCGCCGAAAACCCGTGCCGAGAGCTCGAACTGGCTAGCCGACTTGGAGACGAAATCATCTACGCCACGATCGAAGGCGACGACGATGCTCGAGGTGGTGTCCTCGGCGGTGAGTAGTACGATTCCGGTGTATCGATCGTTATTTTCATCCCAGCGGCGAATCAGGTCGGTTACCTCCAGGCCATTCATACCTGGCATCCAGAAATCTGCAAGCACGACGTGGGCTCGGCGCTGGTTTAGCAGATGCATCGCGTCCTCGCCCGAAGCAGCCGTTCGAATATCGGTAAAACCCGAATTTGTGAGTCCCGATTTGACTACTTCACGACTAAATTGAAGATCATCGACAATGATTACAGAGAGCTCTTCTTTACGCAAAGTACTGGCGATCCGATGGTATCGTTGAGGCAGTATTAATCATAAAATGGCTCAAGCTGGCTGAAAAGGGGTTTGATTAACTATTTTACAGAATAGTGTAGCAGTCATTTCCGCGTCGTAAATAGCAGAATGCGCCTGATTGGTATCCCACTCAAAACCTGCTGCCTTGAGGGCACGCGCGAGTACGGTCTGACCGTACACCAACCCGGCCAGTGTTACGGTATCGAAATTACTAAAGGGATGGAAAGGGTTACGTTTTATACCAGTACGCTGAGCTGCTGCATTGATGAATTTCAAATCGAAGTGAGCATTGTGCCCAACCAGGATAGCCTTGTTGCAGGCCTGTCGCTTCAGCGCCTCGCGCACCGGTTTGAATATTTTCGGTAATGCCTGCTTTTCATCGAGTGCCAGCCGAAACGGGTGGTCTACATCGATACCGTTAATTAGCATCGATGCCGGGTCAAGTCTCGCGCCTTCGAAGGGCGTAACATGGCATGAAACCGTTTCGGCACAATAGAGTTGACCGGCTTCGTCCATATCGATAATTACTGCGGCGATCTGCAGCAGGGCATCGGTCGCCTCGTTGAACCCGCCGGTTTCAACATCGACGACAATCGGCAGGAAACCGCGAAAGCGCGCGCACATCGGCGTAATGTCAGTCATTATCGACAATTTTCCATTGCAGTGTTTCGCCGGCCTTAAATGGAATCAGGGACTGCTGCGCAAACGGCAAACTGTCGGGTACGGTCCAGACCGACTTTTCCAGGCTGATACTGTCCGTATTAACCGGTAATCGATAAAAGGCCGGGCCATTCAGACTCATGAATGCTTCGAAGTGGGTGAAGTCCTGCTGCAGTTCGAACGCCTCGGCGTAGAGTTCGATGGCGCAATAGGCAGAATAGATGCCGGCACAGCCGCAGGCAGCTTCTTTTGCCTGCCGACTATGCGGTGCGCTGTCGGTGCCGGCAAAAAACTTTTTTGAACCGCTTCCGGCAGCTTTGAGCAATGATTGCCGGTGTTGTTCGCGTTTGGCAACTGGCAGGCAATAATGGTGAGGCCGGAACCCGTTACTAAACATAGCGTTTCGATTGATTAACAGGTGGTGCGGTGTAATCGTCGCGGCGAGTTTATCGTCCTGTGAAGTGACGTACTCGACTGCGTCCGTGGTCGTAATATGCTCGAAAACCACTGGCAGTAGCGGAAATTTTTTGCGAATCGAATCCAGGCTGGTATCGATAAAACGTTTTTCCCGATCGAATACATCAACCGAATCACCGGTCGCTTCACCATGAACCAGCAACGGCAACTGGTATTTCTGCATCGCTTCCAGTACCGGGTAAATCTTACTGATATCCGTTACTCCAGCTTCTGAATTGGTTGTAGCCCCGGCAGGGTAAAGTTTCATCGCAAATATCGAATCTGAGCCACTGGCCGCCTTTACGTCATCGACCCGGGTATTGTCGGTCAGGTACAGGGTCATTAAAGGCTGGAACCGGGTACCGACTGGCAGGGCCGACAG
>JAPUFZ010000303.1 GCA_027293245.1 Gammaproteobacteria bacterium | reverse complement strand
GCGGCGATGCGTTGTTCGAGTACAGCAACCGTCGGATTGGTTATTCGACTATAGATATGGCCACCCTGTTCGACGTTAAACAGTGCCGATCCATCGGCAACACTTTCAAATACATAAGAGGTGGTTTGATAAATGGGCACCGCACGCGAGCCATAGTCACTCTCGGGCACATATCCGCTATGCAGCGCAATGGTATCGGGTTTCAAGTAGGAAGAACGGCTCATTATATTATCCTGTTGGCGAATTCTAAGTAACGATGGTAAAGGGCAGGTCACAAATAGTGCCCTGTATTTCATTCACTTTAACGGCCGTATGAGCCGCCAGATAGTCACGTTTCATCATCGCAAATGCAAGGTGTTTGCGGTGCCGCGGTGACCAGATATGCGAACTGATCGAGCCGACATCGTGCCCGTCATGCTCAATATCACCGCTGTCGATCTCCATTAACTGATCAAAAATCAGGCCGACCAGTAAATTTTGATGTTTGCCTGCGATGGCACGCAATGCAGGCAGGCTGAGTGATTCGATATCGGCGTCAAGATCGATATAGGCATCGAGGCCGCACTCAAACGGATTATTCGCATCGGTGATATCGTTGCCGTAGGAGAGCAATCCACTTTCGATGCGTTCAATCAGATTTGGGCCACCGGCTCGCACGTTTAAATCTGCGCCCAGGCGAAACAGTTCGTCCCAGAGCGGCTCTGCCAGCGCTGCATCGTTGAGGTAGATTTCAAAACCACCCTGTTTACTATAGCCCGAGCGAGCAACCATCATTTCGGTGCCTCTAAATTCAAGCATGCGGCTGCGGAAGAATCGAATATTGCGAACCGGGTCGCCAAATACGCGCGCCACCAGCTCTTCCGCTTTGGGGCCCTGTACCGCCAGCGGCCAGATATCGGGTTCAGTGATTTCAACCTCCAGCCCGTAGCCGGTCGCCAGGCCTTTGACCCAGAGCTTGACGTCACTATCGGCGATTGATAACCACCAGTGATCGTCGGCCAGTTTTATTATCACGGGATCGTTTATCAGGTCGCCCTTCTCATCGCACAGTGGTGCGTACAGACACTGGCCTATGGCGGTACGGCTAATATCACGTGGGGTCACTAGCTGAATCAGCCGGGTACTGTCGGGGCCTTTGATTTCTACCTGGCGCTGGCAGGAAACATCCCAGACCTGTACCTGTTCGCACAGATGCCAGTAATCGGCTTCGATACTATCGAATACAGTGGGCAGTAACATGTGGTTGTAAACCGTATAAGCTTTGACGCCGGCGGCTTCAACCCGGCGGCTAAATGGCGTCGAACGAGTTCGGCGCGAGATACTGAGAATTTTATGGTTCAATACTGCCTCCGATAGTGCTTGCCAATTATGAGGGCAGGCGAGAAGATCATCAAACTGATTGGTACACAACACCATTTACTATGTTTAATCAATTTCCCGCGCAGTATATCGATCCTCAGCCAGAACAGTTTTCTCGATGACTGATCTCGACCAGCTCAGTCTCGACGATATACGTCAGCGTCTGTCGAAACAACCCGATACTACCTATGACGTACCGCCGGAAATGTTACAGGGGGATACTCGTGAAGCCGCGGTCCTGATTCCGTTTTGTCGCATCGACGATGCCTGGCACATTCTATACATCCGGCGGGCGAAATTTGAAGGCGATCTTCATAGTGGGCAGGTCGCCTTTGCCGGAGGCAAACGTGAGGCCGGGGACTCCAGTCTCGAATATACGGCTTTGCGCGAAGCCGAAGAAGAAATCGGCCTGGCGCACCAGGATGTAAAGGTGCTGGGCCATTTGAATCACCACCATACCATCAGTGATTTCATCGTGCGGCCCTACGTAGCGCAAGTGCATTGGCCATATCCACTGACACTCGACGAGGCTGAAGTCGCGCATGCTTTTACCATGCCACTGGCCTGGCTTGCCGACCAATCGAATTATCGAACCGAGCAAAGACAGCATCCGGATTCACAGCGGCCCTGGCCTGTGGTTTATTATGAGCATTATGCGGGTGAGCTGCTCTGGGGCGCGACCGCGCGAATGACCTTGTCGTTAATCGAGGTGTTGACAGGGGAACAGGGTAGACGATAGTGCAATTTAATATCGATAAACGTTATAGTCCGGCTTTGTTTATTTAAAGGCTGCAACTTGCCCCATATTCAAACTTTATCATCGCACCTGGTTAACCAGATCGCAGCCGGCGAAGTGGTCGAACGGCCTTCGTCGGTGGTCAAGGAGCTGGTCGAAAACAGCCTGGATTCGGCTGCGAATTCGATTGTTGTCGAAATTGAAGCGGGCGGCATCAAGTTAATCCGTGTGACTGACGATGGTAGCGGCATCGATCGTGATGAACTGGGTTTCGCGATTGCCAGGCACGCAACCAGTAAGATTCGTAGCCTCGACGACCTTGAGCAAATCGGATCACTGGGTTTTCGAGGTGAAGCCTTACCGAGCATTGCCTCGGTATCGCGGTTGAGCCTCTGTTCCCGACCAGCGGGTACCGAGCACGCCTGGCGCATCAACGCCCGCGAAAATCAGGACCCGGCACCGAGCGCATCGTCGGCCGGAACCGTGGTCGAGGTACGCGAGCTATTTTACAATGTGCCAGCGCGAAAGAAGTTTTTGCGTACCGAACAAACCGAATACAAACATATCGAATCGCTGTTCAAAAACCTGGCGCTTAGCCACCCGTCGACTGGTTTCAAGTTGATCCATAATGCAAAAGTGATTTACCAGCTACCAGCGGCACAGGATAAGCAGGCGCGTCAGCAACGTCTGGCCGTGCTCTGTGGCAAGGCCTTCGCCGAAAGCCTGATCGAAATCGAAGTCGAAACCGAGGGTCACCGGTTATCCGGGTGGGTAGCGCTACCGACTTTTAATCGAAGTCAGGCCGACATGCAGTATTTCTTTGTCAATCAACGCATGATCAAAGACAAACTGGTGAGTCATGCGGTTCGCCAGGCCTACCAGGACGTAATGTTTCACGGTCGACATCCGGCGTTTGTACTATTCCTGGACATGGATTCACGTCAACTGGATGTCAATGTACACCCGCAAAAGCACGAAGTGCGTTTCCGAAATTCGCGCCTGGTACACGATTTTCTTTACCGCTCATTGCACCAGGCACTGGCCAATGTGCAGCCGGAGCAACAAATAGATTCGCCGGCCTTTGCAATGCAGAATTCGGTTACTGATTCGACACCAGTCCTTTCCCAACAGTCGGGTCTGGGTTTTAGTACTTTTTCACGCTCGAACACCACTATTAGAGAAACCAATGCTGCTTATGCGTCATTATTGAGCTCACCCGCTGCCGGTTCCGATACCAGCCATGACGAGCGCGAGATACCACCGCTAGGATTCGCCATAGCACAGCTCAAGGGCATTTATATTCTGGCTGAAAATACCGAGGGCCTGATTGTCGTTGATATGCATGCGGCACACGAACGTATCGTTTATGAGCGCATGAAACAAAATGCCGACGCCGAAGGCGGAGACGTGATCAAACAGCCATTGCTGGTACCTTTTTCGGTCAATGTGAGCCAGGCGGAAGCCGACCTGGTGGAAGAAAATGAAGCCTTGTTCAACCATCTGGGGTTCACCGTCGAACGCCTGGGTGTCGAGCAGATACGCATACGGGCGATTCCGGCGCTGCTGAAAAATGCCGATACCGAGCAGCTAATTCGTGACCTGCTGGCCGATTTTACCGAGTACGGGCAATCAGAGCGGATTCAGGAGTACCAAAACGCGATGCTATCAACCATGGCCTGCCATGCCTCGGTACGTGCTAACCGGCTATTATCGATAGATGAAATGAATGCGCTGTTGCGCGACATCGAACAAACCGAACGCAGTGGACAATGCAACCATGGGCGTCCGACCTGGAAACAATTAAGCCTCGACCAGCTGGACAAGTTCTTCAAACGTGGCCAATAAGGTCATATTCCTGATGGGGGCCACTGCGACCGGTAAAACCGACCTCGCGGTCGAAATAGCCAAACGCTTTCCGGTGGAATTGATCAGTGTCGATTCCGCCCTGATTTATCGCGGCATGGATATAGGTACGGCAAAACCCGCTGCCGGGGCCCTGGCCATCACACCACATCATTTAATAGACATTATCGACCCGGCAGAGCGCTACTCGGCCTGGCATTTCGTCGAAGATGCAAATCGCTTAATCGATGAGATCAGCGCCAGGGGCAAGATTCCACTGCTGGTGGGCGGGACCATGATGTATTACCACGCGCTCGAACATGGCCTCAACCAGCTGCCGGTTGCCGATTCCTCGGTACGGGCCAGTCTTAACCAGCAGGCGACGCAGATTGGCTGGCAGGCGATGCATGCGAAATTAGCCCGAATCGACCCTGTATCAGCCAGTCGTATTAATCCCGGAGATTCGCAACGCATTCAACGGGCACTGGAAGTATTCGAAATCAGTGGTTTGCCGTTGTCCAGCCTGCAGCAGCATGTATCAACTGGATTGAAACCCGAGACCCTGAAAATCATTTTGAATGCGCACGACAGAGCAGGCTTACATGCACGTATCGATTTGCGTTTCATGGAAATGATCGAAAACGGCTTGATCGACGAAGTCCGATTATTAAAAAATCGCTCGGACCTGGATCTTTCGCTACCGTCGATGCGCTGTGTCGGCTACCGGCAGGTATGGCAATTCCTTGATGGGAGTTTAAGCCGGGATGAAATGACCTATAAGGCAATAGTAGCAACCCGGCAGCTGGCCAAACGGCAAATGACCTGGTTGCGTAAACAACCGCAGGAACATGCCTTCGATTGCCTGGATTATCGTAAAGAGGCAATATTCGAGTCGATTAATAATGTGTTTTCAGGCGCCTGGTGAGCACTGCCGGAGCGTTATTGTTTGATAGACTTGATAGCAACTAGTATAGTAATTCAGAAAGCGCCTGTCGCCTTGAATGATACAGGTAATCGCGATCGGTAACAGAGTAGTTAAGTTATTGATCTGGTTTAAAAACTTAAGTCGCCTCGATTGATTTTCGTGGCCTCATACAATAATAATACAAAGGAGCACTGTCATGTCAAAAGGGCAAATGTTGCAGGAACCATATTTGAATGCATTACGAAGGGAGCATGTACCAGTCTCAATATTTTTAGTAAATGGAATAAAATTACAGGGACAGATCGAGTCGTTCGATCAGTTCGTGGTTTTACTGAAGAACAATATTAGTCAGATGGTTTATAAACACGCAATTTCTACCATTGTCCCAGCTAGAAACATCCAGATTGAAGACCCCCTGGACAAAGAGGATGATGGCAATCAGTAAGATGCCTTTGGGAGGTCTTGTTGTTCGAATTTGAACGACCACGCGGCGGCGAGCGAGCGCTTCTGGTACACGTCAAATTAGCCCTTCAGCCAAATCAGGATGACCTGGCTGAATTTGAGGAACTAGCCCGCTCCGCTGATGTTACCAATGTTGAGACAGTGATCGGCAGTCGGCAGCAGCCGGTGGCAAAAACATTTATCGGCAAGGGCAAGCTTGAAGAAGTCGCCGAACTGGTCGAGCGGCATGAGATTGAAGTGGTGTTGTTCAACCATAATCTGTCACCCTCGCAGGAACGCAACCTGGAGACGCATTTACGCTGTCGTGTGCTCGACAGAACCGGTTTAATTCTCGATATATTCGCGCAACGCGCACAGTCCTTTGAAGGCAAGTTACAGGTCGAGCTGGCCCAGCTCAAACACTTATCGACGCGCCTGGTTCGAGGGTGGACGCATCTCGAACGCCAAAAAGGTGGTATTGGTCTGCGTGGGCCGGGTGAAACCCAGCTTGAAACTGACCGCCGATTACTTGGCAAACGCATCAAGTACCTGAACAATCGTCTGGCCAAAGTATCGCGCCAACGTCAACAGAGTCGCGCGGCACGTAAAAAAGCCAATATACCGATGGTCTCGCTGGTCGGTTATACCAACGCGGGTAAGTCAACCCTGTTCAACGCACTCACCGATTCGTGCGCCTATACCGCTGACCAGTTGTTTGCGACGCTCGATCCGACGCTGCGAAAACTCGAGATCGATAGTAAACTGTCTATTATCCTCGCTGATACAGTGGGGTTTATTCGCCACTTACCGCACGATCTGGTGGCTGCTTTTCGTGCTACGTTGCTCGAGACCCGCGAAGCCGATCTAATCCTGCACGTAGTTGACTGTGCCGACGATAACAAGCACGAGAAAATGCAGGCCGTCGACCAGGTGTTAGAGGAAATAGGCGCCGCAGAGGTACCCCAGCTGGTCATATATAACAAAATTGATTTGCCCGGATACAAGGCCCGTGTCGATGTTGATGATCAGGGTAAAGCCTTTCGAGTCTGGTTGTCGGCAATTAGTCATGAGGGTTTTGATGAATTACTCGAAGTCCTGCAGCGCCGATTCAGCGATGATAAAATTCGCTACAGCCTGGCATTACAGGCCAATGAGGGCGAGATTAGAGCTTTCCTGTATGCCGAAGGTGCCATTGATAGCGAAAATTTTGAAAATAATGGTGATATCACCTTGAATCTCAGTCTTTCAACCGCACTTCTAAATAAATTGCACCGAAAATATCAGCTTGGCAATGATCGCATCGTAATGCTGACCGATACCCTTGCGGGGGCCGCATAATTTCCTATACAATCCGCACTCTTTCAATCCGTACTCTTTAAAGTGAGATCGACACGCTTAAAAGTGAATGAGATTGACACACCTAAAAGAATTACCTGCTAATGGAGAATACTTATGCCCTGGAATGAACCGGGTAAAGACAAAGACCCCTGGGGTCAACGAAATAATGATGGACCCCCGGATTTAGACGAATTATTTAACAGTCTAAAAAACAAATTCGGTGGCTTACTCGGCAGTGGAGGCGCAAAAATACCACGCGTACCGGGTGGATCAGGAAATCTGAGCGGTGTCATCGGATTTGCCGCCGTAGCGCTTGTTATCGTCTGGCTGCTGACTGGAATTTATATCGTAGATGAAGGCTGGCGCGGTGTCGAAACCCGTTTTGGCGCCAGAACTATCGTAAACCAGTCGGGCCCGCATTGGCATTTTCCCTGGCCAATCGAAGCGGTTGAACTGATCAATGTTTCAGAGATTCGAACCACGCGCAGGGATTCGAAAATGCTCACCCGCGACGAGAATATCGTGATCATGAGTCTCGAAGTTCAGTACAACGTCAAGGATGCACAGGCTTTCGCCTTCGAGGTTCGCGATCCTGACAATACCCTGCAGCAGGTTGCCGAAACCGCGATTAGAGAAGTAGTGGGTAATAACGACATGGATTTAATACTGACCGAAGGCCGCGCGGTCATCGGTAGCGAAACCAAGGCAATCATGCAGCAAGTCCTGGATTTCTATAATACCGGTCTGAATGTTCTCACCGTAAATATGGGCGAGGCGCAACCCCCGGAAGAAGTACAGGACGCATTCGATGACGCGATCAAGGCGCGTGAAGACGAGCAGCGAATCATCAATGAAGCCAATGCCTATCGCAACGGCGTGGTACCCCAGGCACGAGGTGACGCCCAGGGCTTACTTGAAAAAGCCGCGGCTTACAAAACCCGCGTGGTCAAGGCTGCAGAGGGTGAAACCAGTCGTTTCAATCAATTGCTCGCCGAGTATCAGCGCGCTCCCGAAGTGACGCGCGAGCGTATTTATCTCGATACCATGGAGGCGGTGATGAGCCGCTCGCCAAAAGTTATGATTGATATTGAAAGTGGCAACAACCTGTTGTTTTTGCCGCTTGAGCAACTGTTCTCCGGTAGGTCAGCCGGTATGGATTTCGGCCAGAATAGCGGAGAATCCAGCAGTGGTTCGACGCAATCGTTAATGGATGAATTTAAACGCAATGTTTCTCGTTCCAGAACCAGGGAGACACGATAATGAATAACATAAAATTTTTATTTGCAATGCTGGGGCTGATTTTTGCGGTGATCTGGTTCTCGACTTTCATTGTTACTGAAAAGGAAGTGGCGATTAAATTCAAACTCGGTGAAATCGTCGAATCCGATTACCCGCCGGGTTTATACTGGCAGATTCCGATTATCAATAATGTCATTAAATTTGATAGCCGAATTCTAACCCTGGACACCCCG
>JAPUFZ010000302.1 GCA_027293245.1 Gammaproteobacteria bacterium | reverse complement strand
CCTGCGGTAACAGGCTGTTTTGATAGCCGGTCAGTCTATAAAACCTGACGGTTACCTGTCAATTGATAAAATTTTGAATCGATTTTATAGACCGGCGTCTGATTTAAGCTCCTCAGCCTTATCGGTTTTTTCCCAGCTCAGGTCGATATCCTCTCGACCCAGGTGCCCATAAGCCGCAGTTTGCTGGTAGATGGGCCGCAACAGGTCAAGCATAGTAATCAAACCTTTAGGGCGTAGATCAAAATGCTGGCGTATCAGCGCAATGATGCGATCGTCATCGATGCGACCTGTGCCAAAGGTTTCGATACTGATAGAAGTCGGTTCGGCAACTCCGATTGCGTAAGATATCTGGAGTTCGCAGCGATTAGCAATGCCAGCGGCGACGATATTTTTGGCTACATAGCGAGCCGCGTAAGCTGCCGAACGGTCAACTTTAGAAGGGTCTTTACCCGAAAATGCACCACCACCGTGCCTTGCCATGCCACCATAGGTGTCAACAATAATCTTGCGCCCGGTCAGTCCAGCGTCACCTACCGGCCCGCCGATAACAAAACGGCCTGTCGGATTGACGTGGATGTTCTCGCTTTTACACTGTGAGAACCAGTCTTCGGGGAGTACCGGCTTCAAGATGGTTTCCATAACTGCTTCGCGTAGTGTATCGAGGCCAATATTTTCCGAATGCTGTGTTGAGAGAACCACAGCCTCAATACCTACCGGTTTGTGATCCTCGTAGCGAAAGGTAATCTGGCTTTTGGCGTCGGGTTGTAGCCAGGTTAATTCGCCGGATTTTCGCACTTCGGACTGACGTTTAACCAGGCGATGCGCGTAGGTAATCGGTGCCGGCATTAACACGTCCGTCTCATTGCTGGCGTAGCCAAACATGAGTCCCTGATCTCCCGCGCCCTGTTCGTGGTCGGCGGACTCATCTACACCCATCGCAATATCGGGCGATTGCTTGCCAAGGCCGGTCAGAACTGCACAGGTATTACCATCAAATCCGCATTCCGGGTTGTCGTAACCTATCGCCTTGACGGTCTTACGAACCACGGCGTCGATATCGACCCAGGCCGATGTGGTGATTTCACCTGCAAGCATTACCATGCCGGTTTTGACCAGGGTTTCGCAGGCAACGCGCGATGTTTTATCCTGTTCCAGCAAGGCATCCAAAATCGCATCTGAAATTTGATCGGAAACCTTGTCCGGGTGCCCTTCGGATACGGATTCTGAAGTAAATATAAATGATTTCGACATGACCGAGTCTATTTAGTGGCGCAAAGGCGCATTATGTAGCTTGTTGGGCAAAAGGCAAGAGACAGAGCCTTAACTTGAGGCCGATATGGAAAGCTTTTAACGGCATTTTTTAGCCCTTTGGTCTGAATTGATAAGGCTATTATTTTTTTAGAATTGCCGTGGATTTACATTTGCGAGAGAATATCGCGCCTTGCCGGAGCAGGCACAATTTGATTGATGTGCCTGGTGATTTAAGGCAGGACAAGATTTTCTTTAAATCCAGTATTGGCTAAACCCGATATTGGCGACGGGAAATAATGATAACCAGGCTCCCAGGAGTTTATATATGCCACCACGTAGAACGCTTGCCAATGCCATTCGAGCGTTAAGTATGGATGCGGTCCAAAAAGCTAATTCGGGCCATCCTGGCGCACCGATGGGCATGGCCGATATAGCCCAGGTGTTATTCGGTGAGTTCATGCACCACAACCCCAATAATCCGGAGTGGGTCGACCGGGACCGGTTCGTCATGTCCAATGGACATGGTTCCATGCTACCCTATTCGGTTTTACATTTATCAGGTTACGAAGTCTCGATTGACGATTTAAAGAATTTTCGTCAACTGCATTCGAAGACCCCAGGGCATCCCGAATACGGATATGCTCCTGGCATAGAAACCACTACGGGACCGCTTGGGCAGGGTATTTCAAACGCGGTTGGCATGGCCATAGCCGAACGTGCACTGGCTGCCGCATTTAACCAGGATAAGCATGCCATAGTTGACCATTACACCTATGTGTTCATGAGCGATGGCTGCATGATGGAAGGTATATCGCACGAGGCCTGTTCACTGGCTGGCACACTCGGCCTGGGCAAGCTGATCGCTTTTTGGGACGATAACGGTATCTCCATTGACGGTAAGGTCAGTGGCTGGTTTGAAGATGACACGGCCAGGCGTTTCGAAGCCTACAACTGGCATGTTATCGAAGTCGACGGGCATGACGCCGATGCGATCAAGATCGCCATTGAAGCGGCCCGCGCCATTACCGCCAGACCATCATTAATCTGTTGTAAAACCATTATTGGATTTGGATCTCCAAATAAAGCCGGCGGACACGGTTGTCATGGCGCACCACTGGGTGAGGATGAAATAGCACTGACCAGGATCGAGCTTGACTGGCCGTATGAACCTTTCGAGATACCCGAGGAGATCTACCAGGCCTGGGATCATCGACAGGCCGGGCAAACCAAAGAAGACGCCTGGATTGCCAGGTTCGAGGCCTATAAACAGGAATATCCGGAATTGGCGGCAGAGTTCGAACGTCGCATGAACAGGCAACTGCCTGAAAACTGGGCGGAAGCTGCTGAAACTTTTATCGCCGAAACTGATACTGCCGCCGAAAGCAAGGCAACGCGGCAGGCTTCACTGGCATCGATCGAAGCCTATTCGACTTTATTGCCTGAATTGTTTGGTGGTTCTGCTGATCTCGGCTGTTCCAATTTAACCGAATGGTCCGGATTCAAGGCGATGCGGGCCGAATCGCCGGAAAGTAACTATATTAATTACGGTGTTCGAGAATTCGGTATGTCGGCGATGCTAAACGGTATTGTTTTACACGGAGGCTTTATCCCCTTTGGTGCAACCTTTCTGATGTTTTCGGAATATGCTCGAAATGCCCTGCGCATGGCGGCAATAATGAAAATCCAGAGTATTTTCGTTTATACCCATGATTCAATCGGTCTCGGTGAAGACGGGCCCACGCATCAGGCCGTGGAGCAATTGCCGTCACTGCGCATGATCCCGAATATGCAGGTGTGGCGGCCCTGCGACACGGTTGAATCAGCGGTTTGCTGGAAGGCCGCTATTGAACATCGCGAAGGCCCAAGTTGCCTGGTATTTTCACGCCAGGCTCTGGCGCATCAGACCCGAAGCGCTGAACAAATTTTGGCAATAGCGCGAGGTGGATACATATTGAAAGATTGCGAGGGTAGCCCCGATGCGATTATTATCGCCACCGGCTCCGAGGTCGAACTGGCCATGGGTGCTGCCGAATCTGAAGCCCTGGCGGAGAAAAAGATTCGCGTGGTTTCGATGCCGAGCACGACAGTTTTTGACAGTCAGTCAGATGAGTACCGAGAGTCGGTGTTGCCTGCTGCTGTGACTGCACGGGTTGCGGTGGAAGCCGCAGTCAAAGACGGCTGGTTCAAATATGTCGGATTGAACGGTGCAATAATAGGTATGACAACGTTCGGCGAATCGGCTCCTGCAAAAGAGCTGTTTGCCTATTTTGGATTTACCGTCGACAAGGTGGTCGAAGCGGTTAATAGCGTCATTTAAACCCGTGGCATTTATTTAGAATTCTACTTTTTTATATTTCTAACCAGGAGAAACTTTACATGACAATTCGAATGGGTATCAATGGTTTTGGTCGTATTGGGCGCATGGTATTTCGTGCGGCACAAAACTTTGACGACGTTGAAGTCGTTGGCATTAATGATTTACTGGACCCGGAATACCTCGCCTACCTGTTACAGCATGATTCAGTTCATGGGCGCTTTGATGGTGAGATTTCGATCGATGGCAATACCCTGGTAGTGAATGGAAATCGAATTCGCCTGACCGCGGAACGCGATCCTGCCAGCCTGAAATGGGATGAAATCGAAGTTGACGTGGTAATTGAATCGACTGGACTATTTTTGACCAAGGAAACGGCACAAAAGCATATCGATGCCGGCGCCAAAAAAGTCATCATGTCGGCGCCGTCTAAAGACGACACGCCCATGTTTGTGTATGGCGTCAACGACGATAGCTATGCCGGTGAGGCGATCATTTCGAATGCCTCCTGCACCACTAACTGCCTGGCACCGATTGCCAAGGTCATCAATGATAATTTTGGTCTCAAGCGCGGGCTCATGACCACGGTGCATGCCGCCACGGCGACTCAGAAAACTGTCGACGGACCTTCGATGAAGGACTGGCGTGGTGGTCGCGGTATTCTGGAAAACATTATCCCGTCGTCGACGGGTGCCGCAAAAGCAGTCGGTGTCGTATTGCCTGAATTGAACGGGAAGTTGACCGGCATGGCATTCAGGGTACCCACATCGGATGTCTCGGTGATCGATTTAACCGTCGAACTCGAAAAAGACGCCAGTTACGAAGATATTTGTGACGCCATGAAGAAAGCCTCCGAAGGATCGATGAAGGGCGTGCTTGCCTATACCGAAGATAAGGTGGTATCGACTGATTTTCGTGGCGAGGCCTGCACTTCAACCTTCGATGCAGGAGCCGGTATCTCACTGGATAGCAGCTTTGTCAAACTGATTTCCTGGTACGATAACGAATGGGGATATTCCTGCAAGGTGGTCGAAATGGCCCGCGTTATCTCGCAGTAATCGGATAGCGACAGCGCTTTCCCACCCGCTACAGCGGGTGCTGTGCATGGTTTCTTAAACCTGGCCCAGGTTAATGCATTATGCGAGGATTTCCTGGTATTGAATAAAGTCTGGAGAAATCCATGCGCGTAATCAAAATGAGCGATCTGGACCTGGCCGGCAAGAAAGTATTGATTCGGCAGGATCTCAATGTGCCGGTAAAAGATGGCGTCGTCACCAGCGATTTGCGTATCAGGGCTTCTCTGCCAACCATTCAACACTGCGTTAATGCCGGTGCCCGGTTAATGATCATGTCGCATCTCGGTCGGCCAACCGAGGGTGACTTTGACGCTTTATATTCATTGCAAGCGGTTGCCGATTGCCTGTCCACGCTGCTGGAAAAAGAGATACCCCTGGTACACGATTACCTGGATAACACCCCCGAAATAACAAATGGTGATGTTGTGTTACTGGAAAATGTACGCTTCAATCCGGGCGAAAAAGCTAACGATGAAACGCTATCCAGGCAATACGCCAGTTTATGCGATATCTATGTAATGGATGCCTTTGGTACCGCTCATCGGGCGCAGGCGTCCACTTATGGTGTCGGCCAGTTTGCACCGGTGGCCTGTGCAGGGCCATTGCTGGTCGCCGAACTCGAGGCACTGGCCCAGGCCCTGGAGGACCCAGAACATCCTGTCGTTGCAATTGTTGGGGGTTCGAAGGTCTCGACCAAATTGACGGTACTCGATACGCTTTCTAAAACGGTCGATCAGTTGATACCCGGTGGTGGAATAGCAAATACCTTCATCGCCGCAGCGGGCTATAATGTTGGCAAATCGCTGGTCGAAACCGATTTGATTCCTGAGGCCAAAAGGCTGCTCTCGGTTGCGCGCGCAGCAGGCAAGGAAATTCCGATTCCGATCGACGTGGTTTGTGGCAAGGAGTTTTCCGAACAGGCGCAGGCGACAGTCAAGCGGGTCGATGAAGTCGTCGATGATGATATGATATTTGATATCGGTCCTCAGACAGCGGCTCGATTTGCTGAAATGATGCATAGCGCGTCGACCATCGTCTGGAATGGGCCGGTGGGTGTTTTTGAATTCGATCAGTTTGGCGAGGGCACCAGAAAACTAGCGCTGGCGATTGCGGCTTCCAGCGCATTTTCGATTGCCGGCGGAGGTGATACGCTGGCAGCGCTCGACAAATATGGTATTTCGCATCAAATATCCTATGTCTCTACCGGTGGCGGGGCATTTTTGGAGTTTCTGGAAGGAAAACAGCTACCCGCGGTGGTTATGTTGGAACAAAGGAGTCAAGAATGATAGCAGCAATGCGTAGAACCAAGATTGTCGCAACTCTGGGCCCTGCTACCGAATCAGATGAGGCGCTCGACGCCTTGATCAAGGCGGGTGTCGATGTGCTGCGCCTCAATTTTTCTCACGGTAGCCCAGAAGAGTACAAGGCTCTCGCCCAGAGGGTGCGTGCCATTGGCAAGGCAAACCATCGCCATCTCGGCATATTGGCTGATCTTCAGGGTCCCAAAATTCGGATTGATCGTTTTCGTGAGGGTGTCATAAATCTGGCCAGTGGTGCCGATTTTTGTTTGGACGCCGAATGTGGCGTAAACGATGGCGACCTGAACCAGGTAGGTATTACCTATAAGTCGCTGCCTGACGAAGTAAAACAGGATGATGTGCTGGTGCTCGATGACGGGCGTATCGTATTAAAGGTTAAAAACGTCGACGGTGCCAGGATCAACTGTTCGGTGACGGTTGGGGGCGAGTTGTCTAATAATAAAGGCATCAACCTCAGGGGTGGTGGCTTATCCGCCGAAGCTCTAACCGAAAAAGACAAGCTCGACATTGTCACTGCGGCCAGCCTCGACGCTGACTTTATCGCTGTCTCCTTTCCGCGTAACGCCGATGATATCAATCGCGCGCGCCAGTTGTTGCGT
>JAPUFZ010000301.1 GCA_027293245.1 Gammaproteobacteria bacterium | reverse complement strand
ACCGTAAACACCCAGTCTATCGATTTGATAAATAGTGAACAGGATTACCGGGCACTGCTCGATGAAATAAATAATATCCGTTCTGGACGTCATTATTTCAATCAGTCATCATTTGCCTACTAATTAGGAATCTCTGATTACTTATGTATTTACCCAGGCCACTGGAAGACAAGATAACCGTTCCCTATCTGAGGAGGCTCAAGCAAAAGGGTGAGAAGTTTGCCTGCCTGACCGCCTATGACTATAGCTTTGCACGGTTGATCGAAGAATGTGGCGTAGAAGTAGTACTGGTAGGCGATTCCCTGGGCATGGTCCTGCAGGGACACGATACGACAATCCCGGTCACGCTTGAGCACATCAGGTACCATGGTACGAGCGTAATGGCAGGATTGAATAACACCATGTTAATGTTAGACATGCCGTTTGGTTCGCTCAATTCTCCCCAGCAGGCTCTCGATCATGCAAGTGATTTGTTGAAAGCGACCGAGGCCCAGGTAGTTAAACTGGAAGGTGGTATTACCCAGCTCAAAACGGTGGAAATGCTGGCAAAATTCAGCATTGCAACCTGTGCTCATTTGGGCCTGCAGCCCCAGTCGGTACACAAGATGGGGGGTTATCGGGTACAGGGGAAGGGCAAGGTTGCAGCCAGGGAGATGATTGAAACCGCCAGCAATTTGCAACAGGCCGGGGCCGATTTGTTATTACTCGAATGCGTACCAGCCGATCTGGCCACCGAGATTACCGAAACTCTGGATATACCGGTGATTGGCATTGGCGCCGGGGTTGGTGTCGATGGCCAAATTCTGGTTTTGCATGATCTGTTAAATATAACCGTCGGCAAGAAACCCAAGTTTTCGAAGAATTTCATGCAGGGCCAGTCCAGCATTCAGGCGGCTGTCAGCCGTTACGTCAGTGAAGTCAAACAGGGCCGGTTCCCGGATCAGTCGCATAGCTTCTCCTGAATATTGAACCACTGCTTATGAACCAGGCGTACTCGGTCAGCGAACTGCGACAATACATCCAGCACTGGAAAGGTCACCAGCAATCGATTGCATTTATCCCGACCATGGGAAATCTGCACCAGGGCCATTTGTCGTTGATCGAAAAGGGTCAGTCATTATGTGATCGATCGATTTGCAGTATTTTTGTAAACCCGATGCAATTTGGACCTAACGAGGATTTCAACCATTATCCGCGCACCCTGGAGCAGGATATCGAACTGCTCGAATCGATTGCCTGCGATCTGGTATATATGCCAACCGCGTCCGAACTCTACCCGCAGGGGCTGGAAAAAATTAGCCAGATTATCGTCACCGACCTGACCGAATCCTTCGAGGGCGCCCACCGGCCCGGACATTTCACCGGTGTCGCCACCATCGTTGCGAAATTATTCAATATCGTCAAGCCGGACATTTCGGTATTTGGAAAGAAGGATTATCAGCAATATTGCGTGATCAAGAAAATGACACAGGACTTGAATCTGGATGTAGAAATCATTGGCCAGGAGACCACCCGTGAACCCTCGGGTCTTGCTACCAGTACCCGGAATCAATACTTGAGCGAGGAACAAAAATCAAAGGCAGCATTGATATATCGGACCCTGCAAAACGCCTCGGACAAGATCGCGCGAGGTGAAAGAAATTTCGCACTGATCGAAAAGCAGGCAATCGACAGCCTCGACCAGGCGGGATTTGAGACCGACTATTTTAATGTCTGCAATGCTGACACATTAAAACCCGCGACCTCCGGAGATAAAAAGCTGGTTATACTGGTAACCACCCGACTCGGTGATACCCGTCTGCTGGATAATATTGAAATTGACCTCTGGTGATCCGGGGATCCCCCGGGTGGATCAATACAAGTCTTGCATTGCCCTGATTCGATCGATGACCTTGCGGCGTAGTTCGGGCGGTTGCAAAACTTCGACCTCCGATCCATGCTTGAGGATATCCATAATCAATTCGGTATCCTGGCTATAGGGAATCTGTAAGATATAATAGCCTGACTCGTCATACTCGCTTTGCTGCTGCGAATGCCATAATTCCCGGGATACCCAACGCGCGATCCTGGGGCTAAAACGTAACACTGCCTGGTGAGTTTCTGCTCCCGAAAAAATTCCGTAACCACTCGCCAGTTCATTGTTCAAAAACTGCTCATCAATATCCTTCGCAGTATCGGCTAATATCTCTACCTGTTTAATGGCATCGACTGAAAAGCTGCGCAATGCTTTTCGCCAGTGGCACCAGCTATCAAGATACCAGTTATCGCGATAGTAAATCAGGCGTTGTGGTGATATTTCGCGGTCAGATTCATCATCTTGCTGACGACTGTAGTAACGCATACGCAGGCGCTTACGCGTCAACAACGCCTGGCTGATGAGCTGAAAATGCTGACTCCGGTATTTTTTCGCCGCCAGGGGTAATATGCGAATGCGTTTCGAGATTTCTTCGACACTGTGATCGCCCTTATCGAGTAACAGGCGTATCCGCGATTGTAATGGTTTAACGTGACTGGAGAGGATTCCAGGCTGCAAATTTTCCAACAGCGCATCCATGCTCAACAATGCCTGGATCTCGCTGGTATTGAACCAGAGTCCCGGTAATTGATACTGTTCGGCGCCCGGCTCATTGCTGTCATACCGGTAACCGTGATTTTCACGATCCCAGACAATAGGCGCGCCCAGGCGATCGCGCATGTACTCCAGGTCGCGTTTGAAAGTAGCCGGTGAAACCTCGAGTGCATCCAGAAACTGCACACGGCTAACCAGACGTTGGTTACACAGTAACTGGTCAATAAGGTAAAATCGTTCGGTTCGGTCCATAGGTGATGATTTAGGTTAGTACCCCTTCAATGAGTACAAGCTCATCTAGTGAGCTACTGGTGCTCGCATAATAGCACGATCTCTTTGCAAGCCGGAAAAGCCATGACTTTGCTCAGCTCGTTACTGTTCAAGATAACATCCTATTGCCGTTGTCGAATCATCAACGGCCCTGACCAGACACCTTACCTGGAACGCTATCACCTGTTTCGATTACCCTTTGGTTACCAGGCCTACCTACACCGATTCGTCGCCAGCGATCCGGGACGCGGTTTGCACAATCATCCCTGGAACCGGGCAATCTCGCTGGTATTGTGTGGCCGCTACGAAGAAATCCGCATGGCAAACGCCAGGGGTAATCACCAAATCCATACCAGGCGCTTAAGTGCCGGACACCTGAACTGGATCGATAGATCTATATTCCATCGCATCAACCTGATCAACGATACCGAATCCTGGACCCTGTTTGTGCACGGACCAAAGGCCAGCAACTGGGGATTTTTACGCATTCGAGAGCAGCGGCGGGAGCTGCAGCATGCTTTTCATGATCACGACAGTTTACTGGATCAGGGCAGTTCTCCGCTGTGGTGGAAAACAGCACCCCGCCCTGTCGATTGCCCTGCGATGCGCCAGCCGGTCGCCACACCAGGCACACCTGGTGTCTCGACAGTTGCCCGGTAATTGCAGTTTCAGCTTAACCTCCACAGGGTAAGTAAAGCTGTCGATGACAACCCGGATGCGAGCGTATTCGGGGAGATTTCTAAACGCCAGGTTCGCTCAGGCTGTAGACGAGTTTGTTAATCGGCGCAAATAAAAACCGTAGGCGGCTACTAGCGCAGTTGCAGCGATGGAAATTCTCAGTGCATACCTGAATTCGAGCCAGATGAGTATTGCGGAAAATGCTATGACCAGCACCACGATAATGATCTTCGGCGACGGACCTCTGTTGCCAGAACGCAGGTAAAGCGCATAGCCGACCAGGCCCAGCGATGCAAACAATATTGGGAAAAGAACATAGTCGAGGCCGCCGACGATCGCCGACAGGCCGACGAATCCTAATAAAATCACCAGAACCGGGGTAAAGCAGCACAACATGGCTATCACCGTGCCGGCAACGCCACTACGAAGTAATTTTTCATCATTCATCGTATTTCTCAAGAATAAGATTCGATTAATTTATCGATCGCCGCGAGCAAATCTTACGGCGACTAGCATACGAACTACTAAATTTTTCGGCACTTTCGATCACCCAGCGCAACAGGATAATTCGGCAACATCTTTACGGAATGTCTGAGCACAGAGTTTCAATCCTTCGACCATCGTCAGATACGGGAATAACTGGCTAGCAAGCTGGTCGACTGTCATCTTATTGTGGATTGCCAGTGCCGCGGCCTGGATCATTTCACCGCCATTCGCGGCCAAAATCTGGGTACCAATCAAGCGCCCGGAGTCCACCTCTATGACCAGTTTAACGAACCCATCGGTATCGAAATTAGCCAGTGCACGTGGAATATTTTCCAGTTCCAGGGTACGGCTATCGGTCTCTATGCCATCGGCGCGTGCCTGTTCCTCGCTAAGCCCGACTGTCGCAACCTGGGGATCCGTAAAGATGACTGCCGGCATGCTGGATAAATCCAGTGCGGCCTCACTGCCAGTCATGTTGATCGCCGCTCGTGTACCTGCTGCTGCGGCGACGTAGACAAACTGTGGCTGGTTGCTACAGTCACCCGCAGCATATATATGTTCAACCGAAGTACGCATATGGTCATCTACCATTATCTCGCCATTGCTACCGGTTTC
>JAPUFZ010000300.1 GCA_027293245.1 Gammaproteobacteria bacterium | reverse complement strand
AACAGGCTGACGAAAATCACCAGAATCGACGTCACCATGCGCACTACCCTGTCGCGCAATTCAACCAGGTGGGACATCAGGCTACCACTCTTGGCATCCTCGATTGTGTCTTCTTCACTCATGGCAGGACATTAATTCTAGTCAGCATCGGTTGGCGAACCGGGCAAAACGATTGAACTGGCCCAACCAGACTCGGTTTCAGGTTTCAATTTCGCAGTCGTCTTCGGTTTGGCCCTGGTCTTAGTTGCCACTTTCGTTTCCGGAACTGCTTTGACCCTGTTTGGAGTGGCCTTTGCTTTCTTCGGGGCAGCCTTTGCCTTTGGAGAGAGCTTTGATGCGGCTTTTGATTTCTTTGGAGTTGCCTTTGCTTTCGGCGCAGCTTTTGGTTTCGGAGATGCCTTCTTGCCGGCAACCTTCTTTTTCGAACTCACTTTGACGGATTTTTTTGGCTCGGCCTTTGTTTCAGGTACAGGATCAGGGTCCAGCCGGGTATCGAGATCAGGCATCGCGTCTTCGATTGATTTTTTGATCTCTGCGACACCGATATCCTCTGACAAATTTAAATCCTTGCCGACATCGCTCACAACATCCTTGAGGGAACGTAATTCTTCTTGCTGTTTTTTTAGCATTTCACGAAGTTCATCGGCTTTCAGTTCACTTTCGACATCGGCACGCACATCCATCATGAAGTTGCGTAGTCTGGTAAAATACTTTCCTGCGGTGCGCGCTACTCCCGGAAGCCGCTCAGGCCCAATAACGACCAACGCAACGATGCCGATCAGCATCATTTCGGTAAAGCCCAGATCAAACATTTAGTAACTCAAACTGTGAAAGTATTACGGAATTATTGACCAGGACGCCTTAGTCAGGGCGCCCCTGGCAATATGAGATTATGAGGCACGTTCAGGATACTTTGTCTTCTTCTTTAACTTCGGTAGAGCTACCTTCAATGACTGAGACATCGTCGCTCTTTTTTGCGGCGTTTTCAGCTTCTTCATCTTTCACCGACTTCTTGAAACTCCTGATTGCCCCGCCTAAATCACCACCGACATTGCGTAATTTTTTGGTACCAAACAACAAAACCACGATCACCAGAACCAATAATAATGACCAGATACTAATTCCACCAAAACCCATTTCTCACCTCGTTTATTTGTGTCGCGCCGCTTTTTCATCTATACCGGACAAACCGAAACGTCGTTCCAGTTCCTCCAGTACCTGCCGCGCATCTAAATTCTGTTGCGCCAGTAAAACCAGGCAATGAAACCACAGATCAGCAATTTCATAAACAATCTGTTTTTTGTCGCCTGCTTTTGCGGCAATGATTGTCTCAGCGGATTCCTCGCCAATTTTCTTTAGTATTGAATCGAGCCCTTGATGGTACAGGCTTGCGACATAAGATGTCTCAGGATCTGCAGCTTTCCTCGATTCCAACACTTTCATCAAGCGCTCGATTATATCATCACTCATTGATAAATCTCTTCCGGATTTTTGATTATTTCTTCATCAATTAGCCATTCATCCTTTTCCAGCACGCGGAAGAAACAGCGCCTTCTGCCGGTATGGCAGGATATACCGCCTTTTTGCTGAATCCGTAGTAACACCACATCGGCGTCACAATCGATTCGTATTTCCGTTACTTGCTGTGTATGGCCAGATTGCTCACCCTTAAACCAGAGTTTCCGGCGTGAACGTGACCAGTAAACCGCCTGCCCCGTTTCTCTTGTCAGCCCAAGCGCCTCTCGATTCATCCAGGCCATCATCAGAACATCTCCAGTTTCGACGTCCTGGGCAATCGCCGGAACCAGACCATCGTGGTTCCACTGCACCGCATCGAGCCACTGACTCATTACTCTCGTACCTCTATACCGCGGGATTTCATATAAGATTTTGCTTCAGAAATACGATATTCGCCAAAATGAAAAATACTAGCGGCGAGTACTGCATCTGCTTTACCCAGCAAAATACCATCTGCCAGGTGTTCCAGGTTACCCACACCACCCGAGGCTATCACCGGGATTCGTACAGCCTCGGAGACCCGCCGTGTCAGGTTATTATCGAAACCTGTTTTGGTACCGTCCCGATCCATACTGGTGAGCAGTATTTCGCCGGCGCCGTACTGATCCATTTTCTGCGCCCACTCAATAGCTTCAATACCGGTCGGCTCGCGACCACCGTGGGTAAATATTTCCCAGCGACAGGCTTCACCTTCCGCGCTGACTTGCTTCGCATCTATTGCCACAACAATACATTGTGACCCAAACTTGTCCGCCGCCTGCCTGACAAATTCGGGGTTAAATATGGCTGCCGTATTAATACTGACCTTGTCCGCACCCACATTAAGCATACGTCGGATATCGGCCACTTGCCGAATACCTCCACCCACGGTTAGCGGTATAAAAACTTCTCTGGCAACTGCCTCGACCACATGCGCCATGGTTTCTCTATTATCCGAACTCGCGGTAATATCGAGGAAAGTCAGCTCATCCGCGCCTTCCAGGTTGTACCTACGCGCATTTTCAACCGGATCACCGGCATCACGAATTTCGACAAACTTTACCCCCTTGACAACGCGACCGTTGTCCACATCCAGACAGGGAATTATTCGTTTGGCCAATGGCATGGAGTATTATTCGTCAGTACAGGCTAGTGCTCGTCGATGTATCGCTGGGCTTTCTTCAGATTGATAGTTCGCTCATACAGGGCGCGTCCAATGATCGCACCTTCAATACCCGCGTGTTTTACACTGTTAAGGGCCTTAATGTCTTGCATATCCGTAACACCCCCGGAGGCAATCACTGGAATGCTCACTGACTCGGCCAACTGCCTGGTCGCTTCCAGGTTGACACCCTGCATCATGCCATCCCGATTGATGTCGGTATA
>JAPUFZ010000030.1 GCA_027293245.1 Gammaproteobacteria bacterium | reverse complement strand
AAACTTTAACCGAAGCCCTGAATCGGTCTAATGACCAGATACGTTCATCCGTCCAGGAAACCCCCGCGCTGCGGGGCATGGGTTGCACCATGGTTACGGCTTACCTTCAGGACGACAATTTGTACTGGATTAGTGTCGGTGACAGTCATCTTTACCTAATACGTAATCGTGAATTGAGCAAGGAAAATGCCGATCATAGCTATGGCGCTTATATCGACCTGATGAAAGAACAGGGCGAAGAAGTCGAAGAACAATCCGGCATGTCCAGAAACATGTTAATGAGTGCGATGACGGGTGAGGAAATTAGCAGTATCGATGTTTCCGAAGTGCCGATAAAGCTAAAGCCCGGGGATCGAGTCATAGTTGCCAGCGATGGGCTTGATACGCTCGGTGCAGGAGCAATCATTCAGTACTCTTCCTGGTCAGCGACCGCAAAAGAGTGTGTTTATGCATTGCTCAAGGCGGTTGAAGATGCAAACAAGATCAATCAGGACAACACGACTCTGATTGTGATCGATATCAAGGAGAAGGGAAAACGGGAAGCAGAGGCTGACTCCGAGGCAGCAGCACAGGTGGTGGAAGCCAAAGAATTTAAGGCTCCGCGAGAACCACGTTCGTATAAATGGTTGGTCTGGCTGGTTGTAATCGGCTTTTTGGGCGGCGGTGGGTTTTTTGCCTGGCAGAGTGGTTTAATTAAGCAGGCCGAAGAGCAAGTGACGGCCATGATTGAAGCGCAGCAGTCGACCACCGAAGTCGAACCAGTGGTCGAGGAAGGTGCGGCAGAACAGATGATCGATGATCTGCCGGTAATAGAAAAAGAACCGGAACCCAAACCCGAGCCGGTGACTGTTAGCAAGGTTGATCCGTTCAGAGATCGACTGAAATCCGGTGGCCAGGGGCCGTTGATGATTCAGGTACCGGCTGGTAAATTCCGCATGGGCGCATCTTCAGGGGTTATTTCCGCTGATGAAGTGCCGAGACACACGGTCACAATCAAGTCGTTTATGGTATCGGTCTATGAAATTACCTATGCTGAGTATGACCTGTTCGCCAAAGCCACCAAGCGCAGAAAACCTGACAGTTCCGGATGGGACCGCAAAACCCAACCAGTAAACAACATCTCCTGGGATGACGCACTTGCTTATACTCGATGGTTGACTAAACAGACGGGCAAAAATTATCGCATGTTATCAGAATCAGAGTGGGAATATGCTGCTCGTGCCGGCACCACGGCGTCTTTCTGGTGGGGTAGAAACGGAGGCATAGGCAACGCACATTGCTTTAACTGTAAAAGCGAATTTAACACCAGCAAACCTGCAAGAATCGGCACTTATAAGTCAAATCCATTTGGCCTCTATGATACCGCGGGTAATCTGTTTGAATGGGTACACGATTGCTATCACCGTAATTACCGGGATGCGCCAACCGATGGTTCTGTCTGGGAAGGCGGAGACTGTAAGGTCCGAATTGCCAGGGGCGGTGCATACCATAGTCCGGTAAGTTCAATGCGGGTGGAAAATCGGGAGAAGTTTACAAGTTCACGCGGGGCTTACAATGTCGGTATCCGACTGGCTCGTGATTTGTAATTTGTACCTGCTGACTAAAGCAGCCGGGTGAAAGCCTCTTTCTGGCACCTCGAATTCAGCTAATATTAAGATTCTCCCTGATCCAGGTTCCCTTCATACAATATGCGGGTTAGCAGTCTGCCAGGATAATCTACAGAGGAAGCTTGCCCATAACGACACAATCGGAAAGGTCGAGTAGCATATGGATCATCAGTCCCAGGCCGACCAGCATCGTCCTTTTGTGCAATAGCATAAGGCCGTAAATTCCGATAGGAATGAAGCCGTGCAGCGGGTGGAATCCTATGCCGCATCGCCCCGGGTCGTACACGGGTGTGGACAGCAAATGATCAAGATCGACCAGCATGGTCAATACCAGTATCGAAAATACTTTCCATCGGGTCGCCGGGAAAAAAAGGCTTGCCACTAAAAAAGGAATGAGCAGGTGTAAGCCGAGATGAATCACGGATTAATCAGAGGTTCCCCAGGTTTTTAACTCGCTTATCTGCATGGGATTATACTGTCGATGCCGCTACAATGCAGAATTTAACTAGGGGCTCCTTAACGACACCCTCGATAGAAAGAGGAGTTGAATCGATGTTGAAGCCAGAAAAATATGATCCTTTAAATCGATCGATCGCTTATGTGCTGGATATTATTGGAGAGGGCTGGACGATATTGATCATTCGTGAAGTCTATTTTGGTACGCGTCGTTTTGAAGATTTTCAACGCCAACTGGGTATCGCACGCAATATCCTGAGTTCTCGGCTGAAGAAGCTGTGTGAGAATGGAATACTCGACCGGGTACTGATTAAACAAGGCGGCAAGCGCCACGAATACATATTGACCAGGAAAGGCAAAGAACTGATGCCGTTGCTGGTTGCACTCACTCAATGGGGCGATAAATGGTTTCCTGGTGAAAATGCCGAACCAATCATTTTCATGGACAAAGAATTCCGAGAACCGATCGCAGATATAAAGGTATATTCCTCCAGGGGCAGACAGTTGAGACCCAGAGATATTATGGTGGTTGCCGGACCGGGGGCGAGTGCAGAGGCAAAAAGTCGAATTGATGAATTAAATCTACTACTCGAGTCAGGCGACTGAGCATTCCAGGTTAAATGCCCCCGAAATTTCACAGCTTGATCAATCCTGAATCTCGAGAAGTTACTGCTATACTTTAGTAATCATTAGCAGAATTCCCAGAGATGATTAGCCTGAAGTATGGATAATTCGGACCCCTCACATTTGCTATGCCCAGTCGGCGAACCCGATTGTCGTTGGCTTGATGAAATTGTAAGGTTACGCAAGCAGGTCGTAGACCTGTCAGACCTGGTATCCACCGATGCACTAACCGGGGTTTATAATTTCCGTTATTTTAGAAACGTCCTGCAGTCGGAAATGGACCGCTCTAAGCGAAGCGGAATACCGACCAGTCTGGTAATGGCCGATCTGGATCATTTTAAAACAATTAATGATGCGCATGGACATGAAGTTGGTAATCTGGCACTCAGGCAAATTGCCAATATTATCAAGCAGGAAATCAGGACGACGGATAGTGTATGTCGTTACGGGGGAGGGGTGTTTGCGATGATCTTTCCCGAGACCCACCTTAATCTGGCAGTTAAAGTTGCAGATCGTATTCGTGAATTGATTGCCTTCACTCCAGTCGAGTATAACGAAGGTGTAATCGATGTGACGGTTAGCATGGGTGCCAGTGTTTACATGAAAACCAGTATTCTCAATATCGATATATTTGTCGATTCGGTTGACAAATACATGTATGAAGCCAAGGATTCAGGCCGTAATTGTATTTGCCATATAGATTATGCTGACTTGCGTAAGGTAACCGAAATCGGTGCTGACGAACGCGCCATGCTTTTTCGAGAAGATTGATTTTGCAGCTAAAGCTCGAATGCCTCGAGTTTCCTGTCGACCAGCTCATTTTTCAAAACCACATATTTCGGCATGCCACGCTCATCATAGTCCGGGTAAGCTTCGCCCCGTATTAACGGGTATAGATATTCGCGGCATAGATCAGTGATGCCAAAGCCATCGTCTGAGATAAAGTTCATCGGCATCATCTTTTCTACATTCGCGACTTCGGATAAATCTGCGCTGCCTATCTCCCAGCGATATGGCTGGTTCGAGACCCGATCGATGGTCGGCATGATCGCGTTGTTACCGTCGAGCGCCATTTCCACGCCGGCCTTGCCTAGGGCATAAGCCTGTTCCAGGTCGGTTGCCGAGGCCAGGTGGCGTGCCGCACGCTGCAGATAGTCAGCAACTGCCCAGTGAT
>JAPUFZ010000003.1 GCA_027293245.1 Gammaproteobacteria bacterium | reverse complement strand
TATCTGGGTTTTTCCTGTTGGCCCCGATTCAAATGATTGGCATCAGCAGTGGTTGGTACAGTCTCACCCTGGTCGCTCAAAAGCTAGACTCTTTTGCTTATAGACCCTGGATCATTTACCTGGGTCCTGAAAATCCCGTATTAAAATTGCGAGCTAAAAACTTTATTTTATGGTGTGGAATCTTTGAAAATTGCCAGACCGAGTATTAATTTATAACAATACGCGTGTGGTTAATTCAGTTCGAAAAAGTGGTGCTAATAGTATGATGAATACCAGGAAATCAAATGCCACGAGACGTAGATGAGAAAGCTTTATTCGAACGTTTCTCGAATAAATATAAATTTATAAAATCAGATTTATTGATAAAAATCGAACGCTCGAATTGCGGCTGCGATTACGGTGCTACCAGTTTTGCTACTGTCAAGCAGGTGAACGACCTAGGAGACCGGCTCGAGCTAGGGCCAGATAAAAGACTATTAGAGGTCGGTGCAGGGTCGGGCTGGCCAGGTCTTTACCTGGCCAGGAAAACCGGCTGCGATGTGACTTTGACCGATCTACCCATCGAAGGATTGCTTATCGCCAGGGCCAGAGCCATTGCGGATAATCTTACCGGTACTAGTAGTATGACAATCGCAAGTGGCACCGCCTTGCCATTCAGACAGGGCTGGTTTCATGCCATATCGCATTCCGATGTACTTTGTTGCCTGGCCGACAAACTGTCGGTGTTGAGAGCTTGCCGGTCCGTGGTCCATGAAGAAGGCAAAATGATTTTTTCTGTTATTCTAATCCCTCCAAACCTTTCCGAATCTGAATACAGGCAGGCAGCAGAAAACGGGCCATCATTTATTTCGGCGGAGGACAGCTATCCGAATTTACTTCAGCAGGCAGATTGGAAACTGGTCGATCAGATTAACCTGACGACGGAGTTTTTAGAAACTTTGCAGGTAGGATTGGCAAATGAATTGAATCACGCCGCCGAGCTTGAGAAATTGCTCGGTAAAGAAGAGTCTTCCACCCGGCTTGCTCGCAGCCGTGTCTATATCACGGCCCTGGAGCAGGGACTGATAAAACGTGAGTTATTCCACGCTGTGCCGGCCACTGGCCGCGATCGAATAGACACTCGACAAATTGATGGTCTCTGAGGAGTGAATTCCTTTACCAAGCGCTGACAGATCACCCGGAGATATGGTGTAACATGACTTTTAATGTACTAACGGCGGAATTCCTGCACGAAACCAATACTTTCAGTGTGCGAAAGACTGATTTGGCGGCCTTTAAAGCCTATAACTTTCGCATTGGAAATGACCAGCTAAAGACCTTCGAAGGCACTAACACGGGTGTTGCAGGCTGCCTCGAGTGTGCCCGAAAATTTGACTGGGATATGAAACATGCCGTTACCGCCCACGCCGGGCCATCCGGCCTGGTCACCACCGGGGCATTCGACACGATCGCTGGTTTTATACTCGACGCGGCGCGGAGCAAGATGCCTGACGGGGTTCTCCTGCCCCTGCATGGCGCCATGGTTCCGGAGTTCTGCGAAGATGGTGAGGGCGAACTGCTACAGCGCTTGCGCGATATTATCGGGCCGCACATCCCCATCGCCATTACCCTGGACCTGCACGCCAATGTCAGCGTGAAAATGTGTGATCTGGCCGATATCATTGTCTCCTATAAGACTTATCCCCATATCGATATGCGCGAAGCCGCCTGTCACGCAGGCGATATTTTACAGCGTACTATGTTGGGTAAAATTTCGCCCTATACATTACGTGCCCATCGCCCCATGCTCGGTGAAGCCAATGGTGGGCGTACTGATATTGGTCCTATGATCGATCGGTTTGAACGTGCACGAGCTTACGAACTAGAGCCCGATGTTTTTGCTGTCAGCATCAATGCAGGCTTTGAGGAGGCTGATATCGCCGATATCGGACCCACGGTGCTGGTTACCTGTCAGGGCGACCGTGCGGCCCACCAGGCTTTTGCCGAGACAATCGCTGACGATATCTGGGCGAGGCGGGCCGAGGTACTCAATACCTACTATAGCGTGGAACAGGCAGCCGCAATTGCCGCCGATTTCGTGCGCACCGATGGTCCGCTGATAATTGCAGATTATGCGGATAATCCCGGCGGTGGCGCGTATTGTGACGCCACGGCGCTTCTCGATGCGCTCTTGAAAAGTGGCGTGACCAACGCCTGTTTTGGTCCGATGGCTGATCCAGCGGTTGCCGCTCATCTGCATCAACATAGCGAAGGTGAGACCTTGACCGTGGACCTGGGTGGCAAGACTGATCCGCACTTTGGTGGTGGCCCGATAACCGTAACAGGACAAATACTGCTATTGAGCGACGGTATATGCGTTGGTGATGGCCCGATGATGGGCGGACTGGAATTACATTTTGGCAAGACCTGCGTACTGCATGTAGACGGGATCGACATCCTTGTGGTCAGCGAGGCTATTCAGATGTACGACCAGCAGCAGTTCCGTGCCTTTGGCATTGACCCTTCGTCCAAAACTGTCGTTGGTCTCAAATCCATGCAGCATTTCCGGGCGGCGTTTGAGCCTATTGCCGGGAAAATTATTGTTTGTGACTGCGGTGCACTTTGCACAACCGATGTCACGAAACTACCCTACCAAAAAGTACCTCGCCCCATTTACCCGCTTGATCCAGACATGACGCTGTGACTCTATTAATATAAAATTATTCACTGCTGTCCCGTTAACTTTCGATGAATTCGGCTAAAAGCCTTGTTGATAAAAGCCAGATGGATGCATAGTAGCCTGAGGGACATGAAAATCAAAAAAGAGTCCCGTCATTCCGGACAGCGTTTTTTGCTGATCCGGAATCCATGTTTTTCAACGACTTACTGTTACTGGATGCCGCGGTCCGACG
>JAPUFZ010000299.1 GCA_027293245.1 Gammaproteobacteria bacterium | reverse complement strand
CGATTGTGCAGGGGCTTTAAGCAGGGCTCTATGGCGCGACTGTAGAGCCTCAGTCCCCTAAAACCGGCGCAGGCGGCGGAAGCGCCGCACTGAGAAGCTACCCAGCCCGAATCAGTCTTTTTCGTTTTCGTCTTTTTGCTGCTGTTCTTTCGGTATATCTTTCAGTGTTTTTTGTTGTTCTTCCGGAGTCAGTACTTCGGTATCGTCTTCTTCCATTTGCCAGGCCTCATAATCACTATAATTATTACTGCCCCTGGGCTTTTTCGCCATCGAGGCATACGGACATCCTCTGATTATACTGTACTTCTGCAAACCTGCACGACGAAGTTTTGGGTAATGGCATTTAACCTCCACTGTTTTTTTGAAAATCCAGGCATGTAGAATTCAACTCGGTGATACAATGGCCATCAATCATCGATTATCCAGTATCCCACTGGACCAATTCCTGGCAGGTGCTTCAGTTATGGCTAAATCCAGATATCGTATCGAAAAAGATAGCATGGGCGAAATTCGGGTTCCTGCGAAGGCTCTTTATCAGGCCCAAACCCAACGTGCGGTCAATAATTTTCAAATCAGTGGACTCAAATTACCCCGCGATCTGATCCGCGCGCTGGGATTGATCAAGCAGGCCTGTGCAGAGGTCAACTTCGAACTTGGTTTGCTCGACCCGAAACGATCGAAAGCAATTCAGCAGGCATCCAAAAAGCTTGTATCGGGTGAGTTAGACGATCAGTTTCCAATCGACATTTTCCAGACAGGCTCAGGAACCAGTAGCAATATGAATGCTAACGAGGTCATCGCAACCCTGGCGACGAGCAATAAGCTGGCAGTGCATCCCAATGATCACGTCAATTTGGGGCAGAGCTCAAACGATGTATTTCCAGGCGCGATACATGTCGCCGCCTGTATTGCCATCCATGAGAAATTATTACCCGCGCTGTTAAATCTGGAAGCGGCGATTAATGATAAGAGTGAGTCATATACGGATATAGTTAAAACCGGCAGAACCCATTTAATGGATGCGATGCCATTGACACTGGGCCAGGAAATGTCGGC
This sequence comes from Gammaproteobacteria bacterium, assembly GCA_027293245.1. Taxonomy (GTDB): domain Bacteria; phylum Pseudomonadota; class Gammaproteobacteria. The sequence continues at coordinate 3,596 of JAPUFZ010000299.1, read as the reverse complement.
ATGGTCATCACAGATAAAAAACAATCGTTATCGTATTCAGTCGACGCTGACTCGATTACAAAAACTCGCGCTAGGGGGTACCGCGGTCGGGACTGGTATTAATACCCCGGCGGTTTTCGGTGACCGGGTCGCTGACTCCCTGCAGGCCATAACCGGCATCCGGTTTTCGAAGATGGAGAACCTGTTCGAAGGATTGAGTAGCCAGGACACTGCGGTTGAAACCAGTGGGCAATTGAAGGTACTGGCGGTCTCGCTAATGAAAATCGCCAACGATTTACGCTGGATGAATTCAGGCCCGCTCGCTGGATTAGGCGAGCTGACATTGCCGGCGATTCAGCCCGGTAGTTCGATTATGCCAGGTAAGGTAAATCCGGTAATTCCGGAATCGGTTGCGATGGTCTGTGCCCAGGTCATGGGCAACGATTGCACGATAACTATTGCCGGGCAGTCGGGCAATTTTCAGCTCAATGTGATGCTGCCGGTCATTGCCTATAACCTGCTGCAAAGCATAGACATTCTTGCCAATTCCAGCCAGGCGTTGGCGCATAAAGTGATCCCCGAACTCATCGTCAACACCGACAGGCTTGAGCAATCACTGGCCCGGAATCCGATCCTGGTCACCGCACTCAATTCGGTCATAGGGTATGAACTGGGTGCGAAAATAGCCAAAGCGGCCTACCAGCAAAAGCGTACGGTGCTGGAAGTCGCACTGGAAATGACCGAGCTCGATGAACAGGAACTCAGGCGATTGCTGGACCCTGCCTCACTGACCAGGAGTTGACTAGATCGATAATCAAAAGATCATCTCCGAGGTCTGTCGCTGGATCGAGGCAGCGGTTATTGGCCTCGATCTCTGCCCTTTTGCAGAGTCAGCATATCGGCAGCGGCGAATCCACACGGTTGTGAGCGAGTCAACACAGGTCGATGATTTAATGCTCGAGCTTCATCAGGAAATCCAGCGCTTAAAGAAGCAGTCCGAGATCGACACTACTTTACTCATTATCTCTCGCCAGCTACAGGACTTTACTGACTTCAATGCGATGCTCGATCACGCCGATGCCCTGATTAAGGCTTACCAATGGACTGGTGAGTTTCAAATTGCCAGTTTTCATCCGTACTATCAGTTTGCCAACAGCCAAATCGATGACCGGGAAAACTGGAGTAATCGTGCACCTTATCCTATATTACATATACTACGTGAATCCAGTGTAGAGCAGGCGATTAGCCATTACCCAGGGGTCGAGAAGATTCCCGCGAAGAATAGTCGAAAGTTACGAACACTGGATGATGTTTCCTTCGATGCGATATTTAAAAGGCAGTGTGAATAAATATTGTGAAAATTTTGCGATTCATGTGGTTTTGCTTGATAAGGTCATAAGTTACTTTTACACTTGGGCTTAAGTTAATGAAAATAAAGAATAATTCGTGAATAAATTATCCGTAAAATCGATTAGTTTTGACACAATTCGGCTATTCGCAAGCGTTCTGGTCGCAATTTGTATGCTTAGCCTGAGTGGCCAGTCGCAGGCAAGCATCGAACGGCAACGGTTAATTTTTCATGACGCCTCCACAGCGCTCAAAAAAAATCAATTTTCAAAATTTAATCGGCTTTTAAAGCAACTCGAGGGTTATCCAGCACAGGCCTACCTCAAATACGACGATTTAAAACGTCGTATTCACAAGGCTTCCAGACTTGAAGTGACTGAATTTCTAAATAGCCACGAAGAATATCCCTTTAACTACCACCTGCGCGCAAAGTGGCTATCGGTACTGGCCCGACGTAAAGACTGGACCAATTATCTAATGTATTTTGATAATCGCGAGAATACACGATATCAATGCCTTGCTTTCCAGGCCCGTTTAAACCTGGGAATCGATGAAGGCATTAACCAGGAAATAATAAAGGTCTGGCTGCGGGGCTATTCGCAGCCACGGGAATGTGATCAGGCTTTTGAATACTTTCTTGAGACTTATCCGGATACGAACCAGGTCATCTGGCTGCGAATCGACAAGGCATTTAAGGCCCGCCGGCCGAGTCTGGCGAAATATCTCGGCAAGAAACTCGACGCACAGGATCAATTGGTGGTCGATACCTGGTACCAGGCGCATCTGCGTCCACAACAGTCTCTGAAAACCCTGGCCAACGCCGCGGATGATGAGCGTACTCGAAAAATAATTGTGCATGCCCTGGTCCGCCTGGCACGTAAAAACAGTCTGAGCGCACGCGATCTATGGATTGACCTCGAGCATAAGTTTGAATTTGACCAGGATCAGAAAAATCAGATAAACCGACGCATTGCACTATCGGCGGCCTACCAGCATTTACCGGTAGCCAGTGATTTGCTGTCAGCACTACCTGCCGGGCTAAAAAATGATCAGGTGCATCTATGGCTGGCGAGAATTTATCTCAGGAATCAAAACTGGCAGCAATTGATCGATACCATAGAGATGATGCCTGTGCACTTAAGCCAGGAAAACGAGTGGCAATACTGGTTGGCGAGGGCATTTGAGTCACTCGAATTCGAACTAAAGTCGAGTGAAAAGTTTGAGTCTTTAGCTACTAAGAGTAGCTATTACGGATTTCTTGCCGCCGATAAAATGAAGCTGCCTTATCACATCGTACAGGAAAATGCTGCGACGATTGAGGATTTTAGCGAAGCTGAATTCCTCGCTGAAAACCCGTATTTGTTGCGCGCCAGGGAACTGTATTTTCTGGATCGGCCGGTAGATGCCAGGCGTGAGTGGTTTCAGGCACTGAGGCATCTTGACCCCGAGGAAATTAAAAAGGCTGCGGTGCTTGCCTCGAGCTGGAAATGGTATGACAGTGCCATCAGAACAGTCGCAAAAACATCGCATCGAAGTGATTACAGCCTGCGTTTTCCGACACCGTTCAAACAACAGGTATTCAATCATGCCGACGCCAGGCAACTCGACCCATCGGTAATTTATGGTGTCATGCGCAGGGAAAGCCTGTTCGATCCAATGGCACGGTCCAGTGTTGGTGCACTGGGTTTGATGCAATTGATGCCATCGACGGCGAGACGGGTGGCTAAATCACTAGGAATGAAGCGCCCGCGGCGATCGGATATTCTTCAAATTGATAACAATATAAATTTTGGTACCCAGTATTTCAGGATGGTGTTGAATCGATTTGAAAACAATGTTGCGCTCGCAGCCGCAGCTTACAATGCCGGATCGCTCAATGTAAGGAAATGGCTACCTCAAATAGATCTAATGCCGGCAGACCTGTGGGTTGAAACAGTGCCGTTCAAGGAAACCCGAAATTACGTACAGGCGGTACTCGCCTATGCCACGGTATTTGATAAATCTTTAGGCCGGGATACCCTGATATCCAGCCGCATGGACGATATAAAGTCAAAATATTGAACCCGTATAGCCAAGGCGGGTGTCGTAATGCCCTTTGGTTATTGCACCCTACGAGCTGGTGGCTGATTCTCATTGTAATTGTATTCGAAAATAACAGTGTTTATACTTAGCCCGCGTATTGCACGAAGGCGGTGCCTTGCGGGCTAGTCCGCACTAATATCGATTTCCTCTAATCTCTCATTCAAGGCGAATGCACGTGAACAACAAAG
>JAPUFZ010000298.1 GCA_027293245.1 Gammaproteobacteria bacterium | reverse complement strand
CTCTTTTCAATGGCCTCGCTCCATAGACTGGATCAAACCCTGTTTTAGCCAGTTGATCAAGCGCCCGTTCACTGATTTCCATCGACAGGTCCTTCTCCTGCAGGCGTGCAGCCAGTTCTTGCAACTGAATTTTCGCAATGACACGGATCTGCTCCTCGGTGAGTGGATGAAAAACCACACTTTCATCGATTCGATTGATGAATTCCGGTCGGAAGTGCTGCGCTACCTGTAACATCACCACCTGCTTGATTTCATCGTACCGTTCTTCACCCGCGAGAGACTGGATCTCGGTAGAGCCCAGGTTTGACGTCATTACAATCACGGTATTGCGAAAATCGACGGTGCGGCCCTGCCCATCGGTAAGTCGCCCATCGTCTAATACCTGCAACAGGATGTTAAACACATCAGGATGTGCCTTTTCAATTTCATCGAGCAGGATAACCGAGTAGGGTCGACGCCGAATTGCCTCGGTAAGATAACCACCCTCTTCATAGCCGACATAACCTGGCGGGGCGCCAACCAGTCGCGCGACACTGTGTTTTTCCATGAATTCAGACATATCGATACGCACCATTGCATCTTCGGTATCGAAAAGAAATTCAGTCAACGCCTTGGTCAGTTCGGTTTTACCGACACCGGTAGTACCGAGAAATAAAAATGATCCATTGGGCCGCTTGGGGTCTGACAGTCCCGCACGTGAGCGCCTGATTGCATCGGCAACAGCTTTCACCGCCTCGTTTTGACCAACCACACGTTTACCGAGCTCTGCTTCCATGTTAAGTAATTTATCACGCTCGGATTCGAGCATCTTGGAAACCGGAATACCCGTCCAGAGCGAAACTACCGAAGCAATTTCCTCTTCGCCAACCTTGTTGATCAACAGCTTCATATCCTGCATTTCGACATTGGCTGCCATATCCAGTTGTTTTTCAAATTCGGGAATTCGACCATACTGCAACTCCGACATGCGCGCGAGGTCTCCCGCTCTTTGCGCAGTTTCGAATTCAAGGCGTGCACGCTCGAGCTCTTCTTTGATATGGGTCGAACCCTGCAATGCTGCTTTTTCAGATTTCCAGACTTCCTCAAGATCAGAGTATTCCCGCTCTAACCGGCTGATTTCCGACTCCAGCGTTTGACGACGTTTTTTACTCGCCGCATCACTTTCCTTTTTCAGCGCCTCGTGCTCGATCTTGAGCTGGATTAATCGCCGTTCGAGTCGATCCATAGGCTCTGGCTTGGAATCGATTTGCATGCGGATTCGGCTCGCTGCTTCATCGACCAAATCGATCGCCTTATCCGGTAACTGGCGGTCGGTAATATACCGATAGGAGAGCGTTGCCGCTGCCACTATCGCCGGGTCGGTAATATCGACACCGTGATGAACCTCGTAACGTTCCTTTAACCCGCGTAAGATAGCGATCGTATCCTCAACCGATGGCTCCTGCACCAGTATCTTCTGAAATCTTCTCTCGAGTGCTGCATCTTTTTCAATATACTGGCGATATTCGTTCAAGGTTGTCGCTCCAATACAGTGAAGCTCGCCTCGCGCCAATGCCGGTTTCAGCATATTGCCCGCGTCCATAGCACCCTCTGCCTTGCCGGCACCCACCATGGTGTGCAGTTCGTCGATAAACAATATTATCTGGCCTTCCTGTTTCGATAAATCATTCAGCACCGCTTTCATGCGTTCTTCAAATTCCCCGCGAAACTTCGCACCAGCGATCAGAGAACCCATATCCAGTGATAACAATCGCTTGTTCCTTAAGCCTTCGGGCACTTCGTGATTGATGATGCGCTGAGCCAGTCCTTCGGCGATCGCGGTTTTACCGACACCAGGTTCGCCAATTAGGACCGGGTTATTTTTGGTACGGCGCCCCAGAACCTGGATCGTACGTCGTATTTCCTCGTCACGACCTATGACCGGGTCGAGCTTGCCCTGCTCTGCCCGTTCGGTAAGATCGATGGTATATTTTTCCAGCGCCATGCGCGTATCTTCGGCATTGGCATTGTCGACGCTCGCACCACCGCGTATCGCTTCGACTGCCTGTTCAGTGGCCTGTTTGGTTGCCCCCGCGGCTTTTAGCGCGTTACCCAGGGGGCCTTTATCATTTATTGCTGCGAGTACAAATAATTCCGATGAAATAAACTGATCGTTACGCTGCTGGGCCAGCTTGTCGGTAAGGTTCAGTAGTTTGCTGAGCGCATTCGAAATATGTAGATCACCGTCAGCACCTTCTACACTCGACTGATTGTCCAGCAATTCATTCAACTGCGAACGTAACAGGTTGATATTTACCCCGGCGTGGGTAAATAAAGGCCTGATCGATCCGCCCTGCTGATCCAGCAATGCCAGCATCAGGTGTACCGGCTCGATAAACTGGTGGTCGCGCCCAACTGCAAGCGACTGGGCGTCGCCCAGGGCTTCCTGAAATTTACTGGTTAATTTTTCCATTCTCATGGGAGTTTCCTTAAATAATTAAAATCTATTGAATAAGTAATATTGATATTGGAATTTTCAAGGCCGGGTCGCGTATATCACTGCGCTAAAATGCCGAGTGGGGGTTGATGCGGGCTAGATCATCATACTGGTCAGGATTCTATCCAGATAAGGCTAGCCATACGTCCGGTTGTGGCAGATCGTCGGTAAGAAAAAAACTGTGCTTCATCTCTATAACTGCACCCTGGGGCCGCATCAATTTCAGCTACACCGTGGCTTCTGAGAATGCCGGTTGCGAGACCTTGCAGATCACACAACCAGTGACCGGGACTATTGGCAATAAAATATCGTTGAATTTGATCCGAATGCGTCAGAAAAATATCCCTGACTTCATCCCCTACCTCGAAGTATTGCTGGGAAATTCCCGGCCCAATCCAGGCCATCAATTGATTGACCGGCGATTGTATTTTTTTCAAGGTTGCCTGGATTACACCATCGGCTAGTCCGCGCCATCCAGCGTGGACCACAGCGACCTCGGTGCCCGCCTGATTACAGAGTAAAATCGGCAAACAATCGGCAGTCATCACAACTGCCACTGTATCCACCAGCCGGGTAATTGCGGCGTCAGCACTACGGCTGGTATCGCTTTCAAGAATAACCACCCGGGTACTATGGGTTTGCTCTAACCAGTTAGGCTCGGCTGGCAGATTCAGGGCCGCTTGCAGAAGCTCCCGGTTTCGTAATACGTTATCTTGTTCATCACCAACGTGCTCAGCGAGGTTGAAGGAATCATAAGGAGGCTGGCTAAATCCACCCTGGCGTAATGTAGATAGCGCTTTTACCCGCGATGGGGCCCGCCATCCGGGCTTTATAATTTCCAGCTCTGGATCAGGATTCATTCGCTGACTCCCGCAAGCTAGCCAGTATGTTTTGAAAATCCTGAGGTATTGCCGCCTCAAAGCTGCAGTTCTGGGCTGAGCCAGGATGGTCAAAACTAAGTCTCTGCGCATGTAATGCCTGACGCTTGAATTGACTCAATTGTTTGGCCAGTTGGGCAGAAATTCCAGCCGGTAAACGCTGCCTGCCACCGTACAACATATCACCCAGCAAAGGATATCTCAGGTGGGCCATATGAACACGAATTTGATGGGTTCTACCTGTCTCCAGTTGGACTTTAATGAGACTGTGACGGGCAAATTTTTGCACCACCTGAAAGTGGGTAATTGCCGTCTTACCGTATTCCTGAACCGACATTTTTTTGCGATTTTGTGGATGTCTGGCAATCCTGGCTTCGATGGTTCTACCGGCGGTCACGACCCCCTGTGTTATGGCGATGTATTCGCGTTTCACCCGTCGTTGCTGCAGTTGATCGACCAGGCTGGTGTGGGCTTTCAGGGTTCGAGCCACTACCATGATGCCGGTTGTATCCTTA
>JAPUFZ010000297.1 GCA_027293245.1 Gammaproteobacteria bacterium | reverse complement strand
GATGGCCAGCCCATTGTTTTAATGAATGATCGACAAACCATAGGTGGTTACCCCAAAATAGGATCGGTTATTACACTAGATACAGCGAAACTGGCACAATTAAGCCCAGGCGCGATGATTCGATTCGAGTCGATCAGCCCTGAGTATGCGCATAATTTATATTGGCTGGAAAAATCGAGGTTTGAACGAACCCAGGCTGTGAAGTGTTGAGTTCAGAGAATTTTAATATGGTAGACCAAACAGCGGATCTGGCACTGAGTCGAAAGATCGAAGATATTCTGGTCGCGCGTAATTTACGCGGCATGAAAACTGTGCAAGCCTGTTTAAGGCCTGGTTATGTCCTGCGTGCCGCACAAATCCTGCGTGAATGTGCGGATTACGTTTTAATCGGCACTGGATTCCCGGTAGTCGATACCTTTGAGACCGATGGGCCCGTAGGCACCATAGCACTTTACAACGCCCTGGAATCACTGGGTACAACACCGATTATCGTCTGTGGACGCCCTCTTTCACAGGCGCTTGGCGACCGCTACCGGGTTCACGAAATTCGCGTTGGTGATCATGATAAACGCGAGCAAGAAGCAATCGAGGCGCTAGATAAATATCAACCACAGGCAATCGTTTCAATCGAACGCCCAGGCCAGGCCGCCGATGGGGGTTACTACAATATGCGTGGTGAAGATATTAGCCCAAGCACTGCCTGCTTCGATACTTTTATGAACCTGAGTGAGTGTCCAACCATAGCCATCGGCGACGGTGGCAATGAGATCGGTATGGCCAAGGTAAGCGAAGCCCTGAAGGATCTGAATATCGTGCCAGCGGCGACTAGCTGTGATGAGCTTATCGTAGCCGATGTCTCCAACTGGGGCGCCTACGGCATCATTTCTTTCCTGTCACTCTGGCATGGCAGTGATTTGCTCATGGAGATAGACCCGCTTGGCATTCTGAAATACATTTCCGAGCTCGGTAGTGTCGACGGCGTCACCCGAATCAACCAGTTAACCGAAGACGGGTTACCAGTCAGTGAGGGCGAATCAATTCTGCGCGAATTGCACCAGGCTTGTGGGTTTAGTGTTTAAATACCGTTCCCACCAACTAATTGGTACAATATCTTATTCGCTGTGGCTCTATTCGCCGACCCTCTGTATCTGATTAACTTGCGCGTCGATTTTTCCCGTCTGTTTACTTACTTTTTGAGATAGTTACATGAGCATTGCATTTCTGAATGGTTCCTACATGCCGATTGAAGAGGCCAAAATATCTCCGCTTGACCGGGGGTTTTTATTCGGCGATGGAATTTACGAGGTGATTCCTTCCTACCATGGAAAAACGGTTGGCTTTGACCAGCATATCGCGCGCATGAACGACGGTCTTAATGCGATTAAAATCAGGCTCGACTGGAGGGATGATCAATGGCGTGATCTGTGCACCACGCTCTGCGAAAAGAGTGGTAATGGCAACCTGGGAGTATACCTGCACGTGACCCGCGGTGCTGACAATAAGCGTCATCACGCCTATCCGGAAGGTGTGGAACCGACCGTATTCGCATTCGCGTTCGAAATTCCCGAGCCGCCTGTGCCCGATCGCAATTCAGTCAAACCTTATACCTGTTCGACCGCGCAAGATTTGCGCTGGCATCGCTGTAATATCAAGTCGATCGCACTGCTCGGTAATGTCATGCACTTTCAGCAAAGCCATGAAAAGGGCGACGGCGAAGTAATACTCTACAATGCCAACGATGAGTTAACCGAATGTGGTGCCTGTAACGCCTATGTCATTAAAGATGGCGTTGTCGCGACCCCGCCACTGGACAGCCAGATTCTGGCCGGAATTACCCGCCAGCTAGTGTTGAAGGTACTGCGTGAAGACGGATCGATCCCGGTCGAAGAACGGGTTATCACGATGGAGGAAGTACGCAACGCCGACGAGATCTGGATTTCCAGTTCCAGCAAGGAAATCGCACCCGTGGTCAAACTCGACGGTAATCCGGTTGGCGACGGCAAGGTGGGTGAAATCTGGGAGGCCGCGGTGAGGCTCTTCCAGGCCAGAAAATTCGATTTCTAGCAAGATTTGGCGTGTTACGATCCGCCCGATTCATATCTCGGTCGCATCGTAAGTGGTATGGTTGGTGACCACCATGTCGAGTGGCACGTCCCAGTCTTCCGGGACCAGCTGTTCGACTTTCTGCCATTCATGGGCGATGCCGATTAATAACGGTGAGTGGCTATCCGACGCCTTTCGATACGCAAAACTACGGTCATAAAACCCGCCGCCCATACCGATACGGTTGCGGTCGGCATCAAATACGACTAGCGGCACCAGCACCAGGTCGAGATCACCGGGATTTAGCATTTCATCGTCGGCGACATCAGGTTCGGGTAACTTGTAGCGATTGATACGCATTTTTTGCGCATGGTCATATGGTGAGAATCGTAATGTTTTTTGATCCAGATTCGGCAGGTAAATCTGCTTGCCCTGCGACAAGGCCCGATCGATAACCGGTGCCAGTCCTATTTCTCCGTTAACCGCGAAATATGCGGCGATATGTTGCGCCGTTTGATACTCAGCGAGCGCGCAAATGCGATCGCAGACCGCCGCGGCTGCACGTTCAAGCGCCTCCATACTGAGGCCAGCACGAAACTTCCGGTTACGTTGGCGAAGTTGGTCGGTCAAGGTTTCCATTAGCGATGCGATACTTTAAAAACCCGGTAATCATACTCGGATCGACCGAAAACGGCAGGCCATATCAATCAGTTTTTTCATGGGTAAGTTCGATTATCCAGTTCTTGAAGGCCTTAACCGCCGGATTGTTCAAGTGATCGGGCGGGCAAACGATGTAATAGGCAAATTCGTTACTCAGGGTGATATCAAACGGTTTTATCAACCGGCCTGAATCGAGATGATCCTGGACAAAGGTAGTTGACCCGAGTGCGACGCCCTGCCCGTCTAATGCGGCCTGGATTAATACGTTGGTATCGTCGATGATGGTGCCCTTACGGGAATTAATACCGTCTAATTGCGCCAGATTTAACCAGTCGGTCCAGCATTCGTAGTCAGTATCGTGCAACAGGGTGTAATAATGCAAATTATTGATATCGCTGAGCGGTTTGTCATTGCTCATGAACGACGGTGGGCAAACTGGAAAGAAATCGAGGCTTAACAATGGCTCGGCGACCACACCCGGCCAGTCACCCTTGCCATAAGTCACGGCGATATCGATATCTTCCCGGGTGAAATCCACCGCAGGATTCGCGTGGAACATGCACAGATCGATTTCCGGGTATTGCAACCAGAAGTACTTTAAACGGGGTGAAAGCCACTTCGCGGCAAAAGACGGGGTCAGTCGTACGTTCAGCATGCGACTCTGCGCATCTTGCTTGACCGAACTAATAGCTGAAGAGACCCGATCGAATGCCTCTATTACCTCGGGGAGTAAAGCCTTGCCCTGCAACGTCAACGATAGTCGCCGCGGGTATCGATCAAATAAAGAGATGCCCAGATACTGTTCGATTAGCTTCACCTGGTGGCTGACCGCAGCCTGGGTCACGTTGAGCTCTTGCGCTGCACGGGTAAAACTAAGCAGGCGACCCACCGCCTCAAAGGTTTTCAAACTATTCAGTGGCGGTAGCTGGCGGGCCATAAAATGTTGCCTATGGATTACTTTATCTAATGCATACTATTAAAATTAATCGATTGTATCCAGTTTTTTATCGGCACAGAATGACATTTACGCACTATCGGTCGATAGCGTCGATAAAACCTGAGGTAATTCGAGTATGGCAAGACGATCTGGTGGCCGACAGGCCAAGCTAGCCCTGCGCAAGGCCGCACTTGCTGATGACATGAAACCGGTGCATGCGGGTGAAACCGGTGGTCAATACCAGCCACTGAGCGATTCCGATGTCAAGGCGGTCGACGACACGGTATTCAAGATACTCGATGAAGTCGGCTTCGCCCAGGCCACGCAACACTGCATTGAGGCCTGTACTGCAATCGGCGCCATTTATGGTCCGGACGAACGCCTGCGATTCCCCCCTGCAGTAGTCGAAGATGCGATGAACAAGTGCTGTCGCAATTTAACCTTGCATGGCCAGGATCCAAAACATGACCTGCAGCTCACCGGTCAAAAGGTTCACTTCTCTACCGCCGGCGCGGCGGTGATGATCGCCGACCCGATAAAAAACGAATATCGTGAATCCACTGCACAGGATCTCTACGACATGGCGCGTATCGCCGATCAGTGCGACAACATCCACATGTTCCAGCGTATGTGCGTGTTACGCGATATTACCGATAACCATGCTATGGATATCAACACAATATATAACGCGGTGATGGGTACCACCAAGCACATTGGCAGTAGCTGGGCCGAAGTGCACCACCTCGAAGACTCGTTAAAAATGCTGCACATCATTGCCGGCGGCGAAGACAAATGGCGCGAACGTCCGTTTGTCAGCATCTCTTGCTGCCACGTGGTGCCACCGATGAAGTTTACCGAAGAAGCGCTCGGTTGCATCAAGGTCGCCGTCGAAGGCGGCATGCCGGTGTTATTACTCTCTGCGGGCCAATCGGGTGCTACCTCGCCCGCCTGCCTTGCAGGTGCAGTGGCACAGGCCTGGGCGGAATGCCTCGGTGGTCTGGTTTATGTCAATGCAATCAAACCCGGCGCGCCCGCTATTCTCGGCACCTGGCCGTTTGTGTCAGACCTGCGTACCGGGGCGATGAGTGGCGGTTCACCGGAACAGGCGATTCTGTCTTCGGCCTGCGCGCAAATGGGTAATCATTACGATTTACCCACGGGTACCGCCTGCGGTATGTCCGATTCCAAGTTTCCAGACTTTCAGGGCGGTGCCGAACGCGCTTATACAACAGCCTGTGCCGCAATCTCAGGTGCCAACCTGATTTACGAGGCGGCCGGCATGTATGCGAGCCTGCTCAGTGCCTGTCCCGAATCGCTATTGATCGACAATGACATTCTCGGCGCGGCGTTGCGGATTACCCGGGGCATAGAGGTCACTGAAGAAACCTTGAGCTTCGAGGTACTGAAAGATGTCTGTCTGGGTAACAAGGGGCACTACCTCGGCGCCGGGCAAACTCTCGAGGTGATGCAAACCGAGTATATCTACCCCGAATTCGGCGATCGGCTGAGTCCGAATGAATGGGCCGAACAGAACAAACCGGTGCTTCTCGATAAGGCCATTGCCAGAAAGAATGAAATCCTCGGTAGTTATCATCCAGCCCATATCAGCGATGAGGTCGACCGGGCGATACGCGAGCAGTTTTCGATCTTTTTACCACGCGAGGCCTTCGGCCGCAGCGAGTAATCATTCATCCGATCTAACGAGAATTCATTATGAAGAGTCATGCAAGAGTAGTCATTATTGGCGGTGGTTCGCTCGGCGTTAACCTGCTCTATCACCTGACCAAAGAAGGCTGGACCGATATTGCGCTGGTGGAAAAAGGCGAGCTCACCAGTGGCTCGACCTGGCACGCGGCCGGCCTGTGTTCTAATTTCATCGGTAACATGACGGTCGCGCAGATTCATGACTACACGATCAAACTCTATAACGAGATCCTGCCAGAGGAAACCGGGCAGGCCTCTAGCTTCCACCAGACCGGCAGCCTGCGTGTCGGCTACAGTAAAGTCGAAGAACAATGGTTTCGAAATCTCGAAAGCCGCGCCAAAAACGTCGGCTTTGAATTCAATCTCATCAGCAAGCAAGAGGCGCGTGAGCGCAATCCTTTGATGAACTTCGACAAGGCCCGCGTCATCGTCAGTACACCGAACGATGGTCACGTCGACCCGACCTCGGTGGTCATGCCCTTATCCAGGCTGGCACGCGACAATGGCGCCGAGATAAACCGCTTTACCCGGGTCACAGCCATCAACGAGCTGCCCTCGGGTGAATGGGAAGTAGTCACCGACAAGGGTACTATTGTGGCCGAGCACGTGGTCAATGCGGCGGGCTGTTTTGCCCGTGAAGTGGGGGCCATGGTCGGCGCGAAGATACCCTTAACCAATCTTGAGCATCAATACCTGGTCACCGAAACCCACCCGGATATCGAAGCACTGGGCTGGGAGCTACCGGTTTGCCGCGATTCATACAGTTCGGCTTATATCCGCCAGGAAGGCCTCGGCTTCCTGGTTGGACCCTATGAAATGTGGGGTTCGAAGCCCTGGGCGCTGAATGGCATGGACTGGAACTTCGACCGTGAACTGTTCGAGCCTGATGTCGACCGGTTAATGCCGTTTCTCGAAAGGTGCTTTGAGTACCTGCCAAAATTCGAAGAAGTCGGCGTCAAGACTATCGTCAATGGCCCGATTACGCACACGCCCGATGACAACATACTCGCGGGACCGCAGGCAGGGTTGCGTAACTTCTGGAATCTGTGTGGCGCCAGTATCGGTATAGCCCAGGGTGGGATCGGCAAGTATATGGCGCAGTGGATGGTCTACGGTCAGACTGAACTGAATATGGCGCCGCTCGATTGCCGCCGTTTTGGGGACTGGGCCGATAAGAAATATTGCATCATCAAGGCGATTGAATCTTACGAGCTCATGTACGCCGCCGCTGCTCCCAATGATAATCGACCGCATGGCAGGCCAATGCGCACCAGCCCGCTCTATGCGCGCCTGCTGGAAAAAGGCTGTGTGCACGGTGTAGTCCAGGGTTATGAGAAGGCGCTCTGGTTTAAAACCGGCCAGGCCCAACGCGAGAGCCCAACCTGGGCACACAGCGAGGCGCACGACCTGGTCGGCGAAGAATGCCGGGCGGTGCGCGATAGCGCCGGTATAATCGACTTGTCCGGCTCAGCCAAATACGAGGTTACCGGTAAGGATGCCTATGCCTTCCTGAATCTTCTGTCCAGTAACAAACTACCTGCAAACGACGGACGCCTTGGCCTTAGCCTGTTGCACGCGCCCAACGGTGGCATCATGTGTGAAATGTCGATCACGCGTCTCGCCGAAGATCAATTCTACCTGGTCTCGGCAATTGGCTCGGAACACAAAGACCTGCACTGGATGCAGGCTCACGCCGGTGATTTCGATGTGCGTATCGAAAATGTAACCGACGATATCAGCTCACTGCTGCTGACCGGTCCGAACTCGCGCGACATCCTGCAGCAATTGACCGAACAAGACCTGTCCAATTCAGCCTTACCATGGCTGCACGCGCGCAGCATCAAGATAGATTCTGCGATAGTACGTGTAATCCGGGTTTCCTACGCCGGTGAACTCGGCTACGAATTACACATGCCGACCTGGCAGTTACTGTCGATCTACGATTCGATTTGCCGTATCGGTGCCGACCACGGTCTGCGCGACTTCGGTGGTTATGCGTTTAATTCGCTGCGTATGGAGAAAATGTACCGGGCTTACGGGGGTGAATTCACCGAGGAAATCAGTGGTGTCGAGGCCGGCATGGAACGTTTCATCGATACCAGTCGCGACTTTATTGGCTGCGAGAGCATCAAGCAGCGCCAGGCCGAAGGCGGCAGTATTGCGCTCGCCTATTTACTCTTCGACGACGACATTGCCTGCGAGTGTTATGGTAACGAGGCGGTATACCACAATGGCGATTTGATCGGGCTCACCACCAGTGGCGCCTATGGGCACAGAATCGGCAAGAGTCTTGCGTTCGCCTACCTGAAGCCCGATTTAATCAGCCAGGGGCTCGAAGTCACCATCGATACCTCGGTTGGCAGTCGTGCTGCGCATATCGAAATGGATGCGGCCTACGACGCCGCCAATGAAAAACTTCGCAGTTAATCCGACAGGACTTCAGTTGCAGATGACTGCAGCCAATGCCCTGTTGTATCATGCAAGTTCAACTTGAATAATACTGCGAAATTGCCCGGCAATCGACCGCAATCCGCAAATTTGGGAGAAACCATGGAACACGTTAGTTTTATACATATGGAGGACGGTACTAAACAGGAGTACGAATTCCTCGATGCGCTTGAAAAAGAATATAAAGCGGGTTTGGCCGATCGCTTGATTCATGCACTGCAGCAACTCGAACATAGTCTGTCGGGCTACCAAATAACCCGTCTCGATCATGTATTACAGGGTGCAACCCGAGCATACCGCGCCGATGAATCCGAAGAAATGATTCTGGCCGTATTATTACACGATATCGGTGACGAACTCGCGCCCTACTCGCATAGTGAAATGGCAGCCGCAATCCTGAGGCCCTTCGTATCGGCAAAACTTTACTGGATCGTCAAGCAACACGGTCTTTTCCAGATGTACTACTTCGCGCATTTCTGCGGCGGCGATCGCAACGCCAGGGACAGCTTCAAGCACCACGAGTGGTACCAGGACGCAATCGATTTCTGTGAAAACTACGACCAGAACTGTTTCGATCCGGATTATGATTCCGAACCACTGGAGTTTTTCGAACCGCTGCTTCGAAAGCTGTTAGCAGCGCCGAAGCAGGACGACCTGGAACAAACT
>JAPUFZ010000296.1 GCA_027293245.1 Gammaproteobacteria bacterium | reverse complement strand
AAACCGTAAAAAAGATGCTTTCCTGCTTTCATGGCTTACCAGTCATTAAACCTCCGTACCCCTCACCCCTACCC
Organism: Gammaproteobacteria bacterium; assembly: GCA_027293245.1. GTDB lineage: Bacteria > Pseudomonadota > Gammaproteobacteria. The sequence continues at coordinate 3,501 of JAPUFZ010000296.1, read as the reverse complement.
TCTCTCCGGGGGGAGAGGAGTTTAAAATCATCTGGGGCTAAAAGTACTTCTAAAAATAGTGATTTTTTCGTGAGAGCAAGCGGTCCGACGTCTCGGAAGCCCCGCGCGCACGACTGCAGGGAGGCAGGAGATAGAGCGAAGCAGGATGCCAGAGCCGAGAACCGCAGTGTATAAAACATACATGAGGAAAGCTGGCCCCAGCGTAGCTGCCCTGGGTCTCGACCGGGCTGGCGTACCAGCACGGGGTTGACGCGGCTATCGCGAAAAAAGCGCATTTTTAGGAGTGCTTTAACAATATTCACCTTGTTTGAACCAACGCCCATCAAAATTGCGGTAGACCCAACTCGCCCTGCCGCGTCTGTCCCTGAGTACGAAGTAATCCATGATCTGACTTTCCGGGTCACCATGCAGCCACCATTGACTGCTGCAACGTTCAAGAAAAAACCGTTGCCCGGGGGCAGGTGCTTCGATTTCATCGGCTGCCTGATAATAAAACAATGGACGCAAACTGGAGCTGCTAGACCACTGGTACTGGTCGTAACTACTCTCGGCAACACCACCAATTGGTATACTCTGAAACGATTGCTCCGGATAAAAACTAGCCTGGCTACGATAAGATTCAAATGGGATTGATAACTTGTTTTGCAGATCGAACAGGCCCTGATGATTGACATCGCCATCCTCACTGGCAAATAAATCCCATAGTATCGGTGGCAAATGGATGCGCTCGCAGACTTCCACGCGCCAGCCGATAAAAGGCATGGATTCGGGTAAATCCAGGTCCTTGTCGCGGTCCCGTAGTTTGCCGATCAAGTCGGCATAGACATAGCAGGCCTGGTACAGAGCTGTTTTAAAATCGGGTATTTCACGGTGCAGCGAATAGGGATGCCTGAATGAGAGTTCGACGTCAATCACCTGGTAATTAAACAGCGTAATTTGCCAGAGCATGCGGTTGATATGTTCACTGTCATCGCGGTTAAATTGCTCGCACAGGCGTTCGAAATCTTCGCGTAGCAGGACCTCGATATAAGGCCACTGGTTAACAGGGTATTCCAGGTCACGGCTGACGGCTGGTCGCGCGGGCTGATCGAGCGCAACCCAGGGAAAGCCATGCAGGTCGGCTGAATTGTCGAAAGTCCAGAACCAGACCTTGCCCAGCCATCCTTCGAAGCGTCGCGTGATGGCATGATGATCTGCCTGTTGCAGCGCGAAGGGTCCGGCAAGACCCATGCGATTAATAAATCGCCTGAACTGGGATTGCCGGGCCCGGAAGGAGTCGGCGTTAAATCGCTTCGCCCGGGCAGCCTCAAGATGGGACATCAGGGCTTGCTGTGGCGCAAACCAGAATTCCCAGTCGAGCGATTTAAAGATATTGCGGTTTAACCGGCTTTGCAAAAAATAAATGCCCTGCGACTTATGCTGTATCTGGTAAGCCAGATAAACCAGGCACTGCCAGGGATGATTGGCAAATACGGCAATATAGCTGTTGTCGAAATGATGGCCGAGTACCCGTTCAAACAACTGTTCAAGCCTGCAGGCACATCTTTGCTGCTGCGCTAACCAGAATTGCTGGCAATGGTCGACCCTGCATATCATTATTTGCTCTGACCACTGCATGACGGTCGGCGACAATGCGAATGGATTGCCGCTTAACTGATCTGAATAAATCGCTACATAAGCGGGAAACCCATCGCCCGCGGATAATTGATCGAGTTGAATAATTCGATCAGTTGTCATCGGCGTACACTTCACGCAGTGGTATGCGTATTTTGCCCGTGATATGGCCTTTGATGACATGCAGCGAAAATTCATCGCTGCCGCTTTGCCAGGTATTGATACGTAAACTGGCGTATGGATTGCCCTGTTTTTGACTGAGGAAATAATGTCGGATCAAAAATACGACTTGTTGATGCTTGCGGGCCTGCTGACTGACAAACGCAAGATCACCGTTGGAAAAATTTTTAGGTGAATCGATGATGATGCGTTTAAAAGTATCCTCCAGAAAAAGTGGCCTGAGTTCACGCACTGGTTTTGCCGAGCGAATAAAAAATAAACGCTGCAGGTCGATACCGTGACTGATCCAGCTGGACGCGAAAACGCCAAGACCATGATGATGATAAATCCAGATACTGGCTGGCAGAGCATGCTTCAAAAACTGCACCGGGATGAGCCTGCCATTCAAGCCCGGCGGTATACCCCATTCGATCAGGTCACCTGGCTTGACCGATGCAAAATAACGGTCGAGAGATTCGATACCTGAACGCAGTAGCGGGTTTACAGGCGAACACAGGGGATTTAACAATCGTGCTGATATTAAATGCTCGGAGAGACGTGAATCGGCAAATTGCGCAGGGATTGAGGCCATGGTTGTAACTACTACAAACTAGGTTTTGCGGATAACGCCGACTAACTTGCCGATGATCTGCAAATGCCGGGCGGGCACTTCACGTATAGAAAACTCAGGGTTGGAAGGTATTAACTGGCATCGGTCCCCCACCAGCTTGATACGCTTTAATGTGATCTCGTCTTCGATGCGAACCGCAAGAATGTCACCCTTATTGGCTTCCGACTGTAGTTTGATCATCGCGATATCACCATCAGTGATTGAATCGCCCGACATGCTTTCGCCGGCGACACGAATCCCCTGTATATCACCACCGCCGAAAAAATCGCGATTGACCGAAAAAAATTCACTGCCTTCATCAAAAACCAGTGAAGGTGTGCCAGCCGGGATTCTGCTCGCCAGCCTGAATTGCTCGGGCCTGAAATCCTGTTGCTGCTCCTCCGCCTGACTGGCAAGCAGGTAATCGGACACACGTTGTGATCGTTGTTTGATAAACCCCTTTTTTTCCAGCGCCTTCAGATGGAATCGTGCGGTAGTATGTTTAAACCCGAATTGACTGGCGATTTCGCGCAGCGTAGGAAAAGGCAGGCCCTGCTCCAGGGTCTGACGGGTGTAGTCATAAACCGCCTGTTGGATAGCTGTTAGTGTGTGCATGCGAAGAGTGTAGTATACAACACTGTTATATGCAACAATGTTGTATATAGCGAACCCACCCTTCTCAAAATGAGTGCCAGGCTACTATCTCAAATAACATAGCAGTGCGGTATTGCTCAGGGCAGCAGTTTGTGCAGGATGAATCACAAATCGCTCTATCTACTAGCAACAGGAATAGCAGACATTCAATTATCAGTAGCCAGGGCCGCTTCCGACCCCAACTAAGACTCTTGGAACCGCAATATCAAGAGTTGTTTCGTACTCTGAGCGGATAAAAAATCAAAATGATGTGGTATTTTTGGCGCAATATTAAGCCGCCGCGAATCGTACACTCTGAGGGTATTTGATGTCCCATGACCGCCGGGTGGGTCTCTCACCCACTGGGAAACGTCCCCTTATCTGAACTAATACAACTCGTATATTGTCTATTAAATGAAAGTGACTGGAATTAGATTACGTCAAGGCGCTCAGTGGTGTTGGCGGCCCCGGATGAACGGGAATCA
>JAPUFZ010000295.1 GCA_027293245.1 Gammaproteobacteria bacterium | reverse complement strand
GTGATCCTTGTTACTGGTTTCCGTAGCGGGGCCTGCAGTTTTCTGTGATGCCTCATTCGGAGCTGCGACGGGAGCGATGGTTTCATTATCGGGCTTGATATTTCCACTGATGATTAATTCTCGAAGTTCGATTGTTTCGGGCTCAGGTTCAATGCCTAGTTCCTTGACCAGAATATCGCTGCAACGTTTATAACTTAACAGGGCGTGATTGCGATCTCCCTTTTCATGATAGGCACGCATCAGTAGGCGCCAACCCTGTTCATGCAGCGGGTCGTGTACTACCAGGCGCTCGGCAGACTCTATTGCTACTTTGTGTTGACCCGTGGAGATCTGTAAATGACTCAAGCTGGAAAAGACTTCAACAATCAGTCGTTTGAAACGTTCGCGTTCATTCGAAAGCCATTCCTGGCTTGCCACGTCCCGTATCGATATACCTTCGAGAAATTCGCCCTGGTAGAGTTCGGCGGCCCTGGCCAGATTGTCAATATCTTCATTGGCGGCCAGTTGTTCAAATTCGAGCGCATCCACCTGTATCAGATCTGGTTTAACTCTAACGGTGGTTCTATCGACCTCCAGGAGTAAGGGACAGGCCGCTTCCAGTGATTTTTTAATAGAACTGAGTGACTGGCGTAGCGAGTTCCTGGCCTGTTCTTCACCTCGATCACTCCAGAGCAAATTGATCAGGCGCTCGCGTGGGTGCCGGACCCCGGGCGCCAGTGCCAGGTAAGCCAAAAGCATTTCTGATTTGCGTGTAGACAGTGCCAACAGGGAATCCGTGGATGTCCCACACTCCATTTGACCGAGCAATTTAAGCTTCAGAACCGACAAAACACGCCTCAAGGTTTTTTTGGCAGGTAAATCTCAATTTAATTCATTTAATTATCTTTTAAATTCAACAGCTTATAATTTTTAATGATTTTTTAATGATTATTTTGTTGGATTTAATGCAATTGGGCAAGGAAATTATTGAGGTCGGACGAGAATGCTTCCATCGAAAACAAAACCCACGGCAGAGAGGCACTAAAATGAGAAAAGTAAGAAATACAGGATTCAGCAGCAACAACCCGGCACTCATGTTCGCCAGAGGTGTAGAGCAAATCGTCAGCGATCATATGTCACGGCAGACAAAATATGACGATCAGGAATTACTGGCCATGCAACGTTCACCTGGAAAACAGGCGAATAAAGGTAACTTGTTCAGTGTCCTTATACAGCAGCTATTCTGGCAAAAATGCTGATAGTTAGCCCTGGTATTAATTATCGCTAGAGAACAAACTATAGCTTAAATCAGTCGGTTTCTATACCGCCTGATTTAAGCCATGGTCGGCTTCAAACCTGACTGAAATCACCTGTCGACGGCTTACTGTCGATGCCCTCACCGAACTTTACTGTTGCAACCAGGTCAGGGAAACGCTTTAATCCTGGATTGCCTCAATCACACGGCGGGGAGGAGTTATGACACTAAAAGCATTAATCGTAGGTGCGGGCAGCGGCAACAGTGCTTCCTTCGCCCGGATTTTGGCCAGGCAGGGTGCACAGGTGGCGCTCGCCGCGCGTAATATAGAAAAGCTCGCAGACCTGAAAAATGAGATTGGTGGTTATGCAATCAGCTGTGATGTAACCGAGGTTGATCAGGTAGCCAATCTGTTTTTGCAGACCGATGCGATCATGGGCACGCCCGATGTTGTACTTTACAACGCCAGTGGTTTCACCTCGGGGCCGATCGCCGAGCTTGATCCACTAGCTGTTCAGCAGTCCCTGATGCTCACCGGATACGGTGGGTTTCTGGTCGCGCAGCAAGCGGCTAAACGTATGCAGTCTGCCGGGGGTGGCGCGATATTTTTTACCGGAGCTACTGCCAGCGTCAAGGGTTTCCCTCAATTTGCACCATTTGCGATGGGTAAATTCGCCTTGCGTGGCCTGACTCAAAGCCTGGCGCGCGAACTCGGCCCGTTAAATATTCATGTTGCTCACTTTATCATCGATGGATCGATTGCCTCTCCCGGGCGGGATTTGAATGCAGAAAAACCCTCGACAAATATCGATGACGCGATGTTAGAACCCGATGCGATTGCCGAGACCTATTTATCGGTATTGAATCAACACCGTAGTGCCTGGAGCCAGGAAGTTGATTTACGTCCCTGGAAAGAATCTTTTTAGCGTTTTGTCAGGCTAATTTGACGTCCGATCCAGTCAGGTTTTTGCGCTATCTCTGCCTGCTTTAGTGCTGCCTGAACGGATTCAGGCATTTCTATGGTGCGTGAATCGTGCGTACTGTAGTGCAGCACCATGAATTCACCGGTTGCGCATAGCTTGTCATCGACCAGCATCTGATGCGCAAACCAGATTTTTTTGGCATCCGATCCCAGCACAATCGATTCAATCTCCATCACCGCAGGGTGTCGCACGTCGTTCAAATAACGCAGGTGCGTCTCTACCGTATAAAGCGCGCAACCGGTTTCATTGAAATAGTCTACGCCGATACCAAACTGATCCTGTAGTTTCCAGGTGGTGTTAGTAAAAGGCACCAGGTAATAGGCTTCGTTCAAGTGGCCATAATCGTCGAGCCAGATTTCTTGCAGGGGTTCAGAATGAAGTTTGAAAGTGGTCATAAGCAGTTTCGTTGGTTGCCGTGAAGACGTGACACGAGTATAGATTTTTCGCTTTGTGGGTAAAAGAAAATTATTGGTTTGCAGAAATTAAGCTGGGTTCGTAATAATAGATTTGCATGATGATTGACTGATAGTAGAATCGCGCGATGCGTCAGGCCATAGTCAAAATTTCACAATTATCGAAAACCTACGAAACCGGTCATCAGGCGCTCAAGGCGATTGACCTGGATATCTACGACGGTGAAATACTTGCACTGCTCGGCCCCAATGGTGCCGGTAAAACTACATTAATTTCAATTATCTGTGGCATCGTTTCGGCGAGCGCGGGTTCAGTTAGCGTCGCCGGTCACGACATTGTGGGCGGCTATCGAGTGACGCGCGAGATGATCGGACTGGTGCCACAGGAGCTCACCCTGGGTGCCTTCGACACGGTCTGGAATACGATCAGCTTTAGTCGTGGACTATTCGGTAAAAAACCAAATCCAGAGTACCTTGAGCAGTTGCTCAAGGATTTGTCCCTGTATGATAAAAAGGATAATGAATTGATGACCTTGTCAGGCGGCATGAAGCGCCGCGTACTGATTGCCAAGGCCCTGTCTCACGAACCCAGGATACTATTTCTGGACGAACCCACCGCCGGCGTAGACGTTGAACTGCGCAAGGATATGTGGAAGCTGGTGCGGCGTTTACGCGAGTCCGGTGTGACCATAATCCTCACCACTCACTATATAGAGGAGGCCGAGGAAATTGCCGATCGCGTTGGAATTATCAGTAACGGTGAACTGGTATTAGTTGATGACAAAGAGGCGTTAATGCAGGAGTTTGGTAAAAAACATCTGATTCTGGAGCTGAAACAGGCGATCGAGCACTTGCCTGAATCGCTGGCCAAATATCATCTTGAGTTGTCGGCGGATGGCAGCCTGCTGACCTATACCTATGATAGCAAGGCTAACCGCACGGGCATCAACGCCTTGCTTCAAAGCCTGGATAAGGCAGGGATATCGATGCGAGATCTGAAAACCACTCAGAGTTCGCTGGAAGATATTTTTGTCAATATTGTGAGGTCTGTGGTATGAATTTTCAGGCTATCCGCGTTATTTACAAATTTGAGATGTTACGCGCCTGGAATACGCTGTTGCAGACAATAGCATCTCCGGTCATTTCCACATCCTTGTACTTTGTTGTGTTTGGCGCCGCCATCGGGTCTCGAATCCAGCAGGTTGAAGGCGTGCCCTACGGCCTTTTCATTGTTCCGGGCCTGGTGATGTTATCCCTGTTAACGCAAAGTATTGCTAATGCCTCGTTTGGAATTTTCTTTCCTAAATTTAACGGCACGATATATGAAGTCATGTCGGCACCGATATCTTTCTTTGAAATTATCATTGGCTATGTTGGTGCTGCCGCTTCAAAATCGATGATTCTTGGCACCATCATCCTGATCACCGCTAATTTATTTGTCGATCTGGATATTGCGCACCCGGTCTGGATGGTCGCCTTTTTAATTCTGACCTGCGTGTCGTTTAGTCTGTTTGGTTTTATCGTTGGCCTGTGGGCTACCAATTTCGAGAAACTGCAACTCATTCCGATGCTGGTTATCACGCCGTTGGTGTTTCTCGGTGGAAGTTTCTATTCCGTCAACATGTTGCCACCCGCCTGGCAGACAGTGACGCTT
>JAPUFZ010000294.1 GCA_027293245.1 Gammaproteobacteria bacterium | reverse complement strand
AAGATAATGATTTCGTGGTACCGCGGTTGATTTCAGCATCCAGGGTCACCTTGGCGTTATCCACAGGCACACCATTTTGATCGCTTACCCATCCGGATAGGTAGTGGGTTCCCTTGTCGATTACCAGGTTCAGGCTCCTGGTTTCGTTTGGCGCCAGGGTCACTCCGGTAATCTTGAAATATTCAGGGTATGGCGTCAAAAACTGGAGCTCTCCTGCGGGAAATCGATCCAGTTTAAAAAAACCGGAGGAATCGGTGCTCACCATTCGAACCAGTGAATTCGTTGTCGTGTTTCTGACGTTTATTTCAAAGTCAGATACCGGCACCCCGGCGCTGCTCACTACATTTCTATTGCTGGGAGCGTGATGTTCGCACTTTTTCAGTGGGTATTAGTCGGTACCTTCTCTGATGATGTTGAGATCGTAGTAGCAGATAGTCAGATACAGGCACTTGGCGATGACGCTGATCTCGTCTTTCGTCAATACACTGTTGCGATCACTAATTACATTTAGCTTGAAAGTTGGTGGGGTTAGCGGCTTTATTGCACCAAGCAGGATTAGGGGATGTATCTCTACAAGGGCAGAAAAAGCACAATCCTCTGAATCGTCCAGAACATAGCCATCCCACCTATGGCGTAGGGGCTGGCGCGCACCAGCCCGAGGGCAGAATGACTATTTAGCCGGTGCAACCATGCCAGCAACAGCGAAACCACAACCACGAACATCACCTGGCCGGTTTCGACGCCTACATTAAACATCAACAGCGCCAGCGGTACCTCGCCCTGCGGTACACCGATCTCCGATAGTGCCCCCGCAAAGCCAAGTCCGTGCACCAGGCCGAAGGTAAAAGCGATAATCCAGGGGTATCGTTCCGACAAGGTAAACCGGCCCTGGTTCTTACGCACCACTTCCACCGCCAGCAAGACAATGCTGAGTGAAATCAGCGCTTCGGTGGGCACCGGCGGAATATACAGCAGACCAAGAGTTACCAGCGCCAGGGTGAGGCTGTGCGCCAGAGTAAATGCCGTGACCGTCTTCAGCAATGGCCAGATTCCACTGACGATCAGTAGCAAGGTCAGCAAAAACAGTAAATGGTCGTAGCCTTCGAGGATGTGGATAGTTCCCATGCGCCAGTATGAAATGGCCAGGTCCACCCGGGTTACCTGCTCGGGTATGGTAAAGCTGTTGAATCCGGAGCGCAGAATGGCCGAGTGCTCCGTGCCATCGCCCAGCTTGACGCGCAGGAGCACATCGACGGGAATAGAACTCAGACCATCGATTACCAGGGTCACACCGTTCAGAGTTTGTTGCCCGGCCCGGTAAGACCTGGTCTCTAGCCATGCTCCGGACACCTGTCGCGCCAGGCCAGGCCCTATTTGCTCAAGAAATTCCGGCAGTACCGGCGTCAAGGCCAGCACCTGATTTCCCCGCATTGGAACCTTCCAGGTGAGGTCAACCCAGCCACCATCGCGCTCGTTGAGTTCCAGCAGCGCGGGGCGGAATTCATCGGCCAATAGTGCGAAAGCCGAGGTGAGCAGCACCAGAAAAAGGCCAATGGCGAAGCTCGGCCGCTGGCCTTCAAAATGGCCGTTCATGATGCGGTATCTGTCTTCACAGGTTGAACTTCGGCGGCACCTTCTTCAGTTGTTTTTATCTGGGCATCCAGCAGCCGGTCAGTGGGCAGTTCATCGATCACGATTTCGTATCGGCTCTTCAGGCTTTCAAGAAAATCGGCATTGAACTGTTCCTGATTTTGCGCATGCCAGTCTTCCAACACCCGCGGTTGCACGTCTTCAAATACTGCCGGTGGCGGCTTCACCAAATCGTAGACATAAACCAGATGTACTCCATAGCCTGACAGTACGGGGCCGTGCCATTTCCCCGCTTCGAGTTTCATCACAGCCTCGGCAAACCTGGAACCCAGCTGTCGCCTGACATCCTGCTCGGTGGCCGCAACAAAGTTGTTTTGCAGCAGAAGCCTGTCGCCCTGCTGAATAGCCTCGGCATCGGGCAAGCCTGCCGCCTGTAGCTGGGCCAGGATTTCAGCCGCATCGTCGGGGGTTGTCTCTCCACGTTTATCGGGGTCGATGAACACGTGAATGAAGCTGATTATGTCGAAGCCTCGGTAGGACTCCTGATTTTCCGCAAAATACTGTTCGAGCTCACCTTCTAGTGGCTTTTCCATCTGGGAAATATCGCTGGTCAGAAACTCAAGTTTTTGTGCCATGCGGCGCCGGGTAATCGGGTCATTCTTATCCAACCCCATGGCCACGGCCTGGCGGTAAAGAACATCTTCGCGAATATATGCCTGGATAAGGCCGTCCATTTCCTTGCGCGTAGGCAAACGACTCCAGCGTTTTTCCCATTGGCTAATCATCGCGTTAATGCGATTTGAATCCACCCGGATAGTGGTATCACGAAAATCGTCTTCCGCTACGCCAAACAGTGCATAGGCTCCGTAAATACACGTGCCAATGATTAAAAACTGTATAAACGGCTCTTTGAAAATCCGGGATAATTGATTACTCACAAACCTCGTCCTTCGGTCAGGAAGACCCGATAACTCTATTAACGCAGGGGTGCGTATGCTAACAAAAAAAAGGAGGTGCTTGTACGCCTCCCTTTCAACTGCCGTGTCACTAGCAGAGCAATTGTTACGTGCGATTATTCTCGCAGCGACCACTCAGGCCGGCAAATGTGAAGACCCGGAATCGGTATTACGGTATTCAAGATCGCGGCTATCGATATCGCCTCATCTCTAGACCGGGTCAGTATTCTATTCCAGTGAAACCTGGTCATGCTGGGGCGGCCCGCCAGAATTTCCTGATCCGCGTAAATCTACTCTCGGTGATGCAGGGCGGCATTTATTCATTACCCGTTTCATCGATCCACTCGAGCATGCGGCTTTCGAGATAGTCGTAAAAAGGATTGTACCTCAAGCGTATCATCCAATCGGTGGGTATCTGTAGTAATCCGCGTTCGCCCTGAATAGCCATTTGCCCGAGGAAGATGAAATCCCGGTTATCCGGCGCGCGTTGGCCATACAGCGGATCATCCGGGGCGATGGGAAGCGCGACATGGGATAGCGATACGACACCCGGTGGCCATGATACTCCCCGTTGGCGTGTGCTCGATGCGTCGCCTGAGAATGGCTTTTTATACTTGCTGATGACCCTGGTCGTCTGTGAATTCTCATTGGTTACCAGGGTAACGGCAAACGGCAGGTCGTCGGCATCCATGACCCTGTCGGTCAAGGGGGCCGGGTCATCGACCAGCATTCTGGATGCCACGGCATAACGGTTGATATCGAACAGCACCAGTTCGTGGCGATTGGCATGCAGGCGAATGAGCAGGTTATCGATGACTGCATCTGTAGTGACGGTCGCATCGACTGTCGACTTGAAAACGAGGGTCGGCTGTTGTATCACTTCGGGGTTTGAAGCGGCCCGCTGCTGAAGACGTT
>JAPUFZ010000293.1 GCA_027293245.1 Gammaproteobacteria bacterium | reverse complement strand
CAGCCTGGGGAAAGGATATTGATCTTGTTTCAAGCGCCGATTTCGTCGTTGACAGGATTGCTGATATCTTCGGTCACGACATCCGCAAACACGTTAACCGCTCCATCGTCACAGCCTGGAGCACGGAGCCCTGGACCCGGGGATCGTGGGCCTGTGCGCTGCCCGGGCAAGCATACCAGCGCGCCAATCTGCAACGCCCTGTCGATGAACGCCTGTTCTTTGCCGGCGAGGCCACCGTCTATGGTGGGCAAGGCACATGTCACGGGGCATACCAGTCAGGCATCCGGGCGGCAAAGGATATTGCCAGACAGTTGAATGCCGAGCTATAGTTCAAGGGGTTTTCACCAGCGTCGATCGGTTGAATTCGCAGTTGAATTCGGTAGTTGAAAGAAATGATTCAGGGGACTGTTTTCTCCAAAGTAGTCCCTCAATTGGCTGAGCCAGGAGGCAATTTACGGCCAGCTCCTGGACGATATTAATCGGATGGTTTGTTTTTTTCGAACCACCTACTTTCAGCATGTTGTCGGCGGGTACCCTCATCATGGCAACTGATTTGGGAACTATTTGGTACCAACGAATCGATAGCGAGCGAAGCACACCACCGCCCATCAATCCGGCTTAAAATCAGCGCGCTTTGATTTATCCTGATGCCTACCCAAAATGGAAACACAGGGTCAGGTCCCACATTCCAACATTCATCAGGTTACACTTATTCATAACTTCGAAACCAGGTTTGGGATTTAGGAATTATTGCCCAGTGCCACGGTGATTGCCTCGCCGCTGACGCCACTGGATTCTTCGGATGCAAAGAAGGCGATTACTTCGGCCACTTCTTCGGGTGTCACGACCCGGCCCGGGGGATAAAGCGCGGCTCTTTCCTTCCACACCCGGTCCGTGGTGATACCACGTTCATCGGCTTCAGCCGCGGCTGACTTCTCGGCCATGGGTGTTCGCACCCAGCCGGGCAGCACTGCGTTGGAAGTCACGTTATGCGGCCCGCCATCCTGGGAAACCGAACGCATCAAGCCCAGCAGGCCGTGTTTCGAGCTGTTATAAGCGCTGCCAGCGTATTCCGCCACCTGTCCAGCCGTCGAACTGGTGAACACCAGCCGGCCATAACCCTGTTCGATCATGTCCTTGACCACAAGCCGTGACAGGAAATAAGGGCCATCCAGGTTGATGCGCATGGTTTCACGCCAAAGTTCCGCATCCTGCTCCCAGATCACGCGCTCATGAGCCGAACCGATACCGTGATTGCAAACCAGAATTTCAACAGGCCCCAGGTGCTTGCGGGTCTCTTTCACCGCGAGATTACAACCGCCTTCCGTGCCGAGGTCCGCGACGACGTAGTCCGTGCCGAGGGTCTGCAATTCATGCTCGCTGCGCGCGACCGCCATTACCCGTGCACCACGCGAAAGCAGCAGCTCAGCCGTTACCCGCCCGATGCCACGACCCGCACCCGTTACCAGTGCCACTCTTCCTGCTACGCCCGCCATAACACACCCCCATTCCGATGACTCATCCAGCTATCCAATGGTACATCTTGCCAGTATTGAAATTATTCCCGCCCACCTGTTTCGTTGCAAGCCAAAGCTGCTACTAGTGAATACCGGGGTCAGATCTTTGAGTTTGAATATATTTACATGTGGGTACCAAAGCAACAAAATTTCACCGGCGTTATTTACTTGTGGGCATAACAACTTGTGGCAAAATCAAAGACCTGGCCCTGTTAATCTGATGCGATTTCGTATGCAGCGGTGGGAATATGTTTTTATTCTGTTTTCAGCAGGGAGCCACTATGATTGTTGGCCGGGCTGGCTAACGGACGTCCCCGGAATTCCGTCAACTCGCTGAAAATCGTGTGCCTTTTCAACTTGACCGGGGTAACAATAATGTCGAAAGCACAGGTAATACATAAACTAGGGACACCCGAAGTTATGCAATGGCAGGAGTGGGGAGTTCCAGATCCATCCCCCCGGTGAAGTCAGTTTGCGCCATACCGCGGTTGGTGTGAATTTCGCTGACACCTATCATCGTGGTGGCATTTCCCATCCCTGGCCAGTGCCGCAATGCCCGGTGGTTATTGGTTTCGAGGGTGTTGGCATTGTCGAAGGAATCGGAGAAGGGGTAACCGACTTTCAAACCGGCGACAGGGTAGCCTACGGTATACCGCCCCTTGGAAGCTATGCCGAGATGCGCAACTATCCGGAAGATAAACTTCTTCATTTGCCGGACGGTCTGGATGATCGTCAGGTTGCTGCACTTTTGATGAAAGGCATGACGGCTCACTACCTGCTACCTCGAACTTACACGGTTCAGCCAGGGGATACGATTTTGGTACATGCTGCCGCAGGAGGTATGGGATTGATTCTCTGCCAATGGGCTAAAGCGTTGGGTGCGATCGTGGTTGGCACGGTCAGCACTGAAGAAAAAGCAGAGGCTGCCAGGGCTGCGGGATGCCATTATCCAGTAGTCCGTTCCAGGGAAAGCTTCGTCGACAAGGTGAGGGCTGTAACCGATGGTGAAGGTGCAGCGGTAGTTTATGAATCTATCGGAAAGGATACACTTCAAGATTCACTTGATAGTTTGAGGCCAATGGGAATCTGTGCTGCTTATGGCCATGTTTCAGGACCGCCTGATCCCGTGGATATTATTCAGGACCTGGGGCGTCGCGGGTCGCTGTTTATCACCCGCCCGGCGATTATGCACTATGTTGCCAAGCGGTCCGACCTCGAATGGACTGCAGGAGATTTGTTTAAAGCCATAGGAAACGGAATTCTTGATGCCAATATTAACTACGAGTACGCCCTGAAAGATGCCGTAAAAGCCCATACGGCCATCGAGAGCGGTAAAACCATCGGTGCAACGGTTCTGATCCCATGAATAGTCCAGGCGTCATTAAATATAAGGGGCAGTGTTGGCTT
>JAPUFZ010000292.1 GCA_027293245.1 Gammaproteobacteria bacterium | reverse complement strand
GTTCTCTTAACTTGTCTACCGCGTTATGCAGTTTCTCAATAGCCACATCAATATTTTCTTCGGTCGTAAAGCGGCCAATTGAAAACCTGAGTGAGCTATGGGCCATTTCATCATTCAGACCCAGCGCGCGCAGTACATAAGAGGGTTCAAGACTGGCTGAAGTACAAGCGGAGCCAGAGGATACAGCAAGTTCACTCAACGACATAATGAGCGACTCGCCTTCAACATAATTAAAGCTGATATTCAGGCTGCCGGCGATCCGGTGATCATAGTCGCCGTTAAGATAAACCTCTTCTACGTCTTTCAAACCGTTATACAGACGATCACGCAGCATGCGGATCCGATCGGTTTCGCTTGCCATTTCTTCTTTAGCAATCCTAAAGGCCTCACCCATGCCGACGATTTGATGCGTCGCCAGGGTGCCCGATCTCAGTCCGCGTTCATGACCACCGCCGTGCATCTGTGCCTCGAGGCGAACGCGAGGCTTGCGCCGTACGTAAAGTGCGCCGATGCCCTTGGGGCCGTAAATCTTGTGCGCTGAGAAGGACATCAGGTCGACCTTCATGGTTTCCATGTCGATATCAACCTTACCCGCCGACTGGGCCGCGTCGACGTGGAAAATTATCTTGTTTTCGCGGGCAAACTCACCAATGCTCCTGATATCCTGGATTACACCGATTTCGTTATTGACGTGCATCACCGAGATTAAAATGGTTTCACTGGTGACAGCAGCCTTGAGTTTATCCAGCACGATCAGGCCGTTATCTTCCGGGTCCAGATAGGTCACTTCATAACCCTCGCGTTCCAGCTGCCGACAGGTATCGAGCACCGCCTTGTGTTCCGTTTTTACGGTAATAATGTGATTGCCTTTCTTACGGTAAAAGTGAGCAGCGCCCTTGATAGCCAGGTTGTCGGACTCGGTTGCGCCGCTGGTCCAGACGATATCGCGTGGATCGGCATTAATCAGGTCAGCGACCTGTTGGCGCGCCAGGTCGACCGCCTTTTCTGCTTGCCAGCCGAACTCGTGGCTTCTCGATGCCGGGTTTCCGAAGGCTCCGTCGATAGTCAGATATTGCGCCATTTTAGCGGCGACGCGTTCGTCCATCGGCGTGGTTGCACTATAGTCGAGGTATATAGGCAGTTTCAAATTACTCACTTTTGTCTCCAGCTCAGGCGGCCACGTGTGGACGATTGATAAATCTTCCATACTGGGCATCCTGTTTAATTACTAATTCATTAATCTCAGGACGATTAACGTACTGATCCAGTTTTATTCCATTCAGGAATTTATATAATTTGCAGGAAAGATCAAACCACAACCGGTGGGTCAAACAGGTTTCACCCTTCGAACAATTGCCCTTGCCACCACATTTGGTCATATCCAGTTTTTCATCGACTGACTGGATAATATCCGCGATCGAAATCGCACTTGAGGGTTTGGCAAGCCTGTATCCGCCACCCGGCCCTCGCACGCCTACAACCAGTCCTTGCTTGCGCAGCTTGGCAAACAATTGTTCGAGGTACGACAGCGAAATTCCCTGGCACTGAGAAATCTCAGCCAGGGTCACCGGACCCTGTCTTTCGTGCAATGCAATATCCATCATTGCGGTTACTGCGTAACGACCTTTGGTAGACAATCGCATGTATTTTACATAATTCCTGACTGAATTAGTCAGGAATTTAAACCAGGCGCTGTGGAAGGTCAAGATGTATTTATATGCGACGAAGAGATACTTTTAGATTAACGTTAAATAACAATAACTTAAAGAGACTACTTAAAGTTAATAGTATTTTTCTTTATCGCATTCATCGGATGGAAAAAGTGACCCTGATAGAGACAAAAACCAAGCCATTTGAACAAAAAGCGATTCATCGTCCATTTGTGCTCGAGCAGGTGGTCGGTATGCACTATTCCCTGTTGCCGCTTGATCAGATGCTCTACCTCTACCAGTCGGGCATCGTGGTATATCTTCAAATGCAGGTCGGGTTCAAACAGGTAAAAACCAGGCCTTTCGAATCGATAAGTCATACTCAGCATGGTCGTATATTTACAGCGTAATTTCACCGACAAGTATAAATCGGCATGACCCGGTACCGAGGAGATCATTTGGTCAGCGATGCTCAAATCGGGCACGATTTTGCGCAGTCGCATGTAATTGTGTTCGTAAAGATCCATCAAGCCGGAAAAGCTATGCGGTTCGATAGCGTTTCCGGTGCGGACTGAATCCAGTTCTACTAACATTTTAACTTTTTGTTCATATTGACTATCGCATACCTGAAGCGCAGAAATTCTGCGATCGAGCTGAAACCCCGTGGCGCCAGCAACAGATTTTTACTGACCTCGTCATTCTTCAGTTGCAGAATCAGAAACCATCGATTGGCATACAACCTGAATTGGGTGAATTGTTGCTGCCTGCCCTGTTGGTATAGTTCAATCCCACCGGTTTTGTCATTGAGCGTTATCCCGGCCGGGTCCTGAGCCTGCAAAGCCCGGTATCGAGATCGATCCGTCGCTAACCATAAAACGAGTAGCGTGACCAGCGCGACCATCAGCCAGAGACTATCGATATACACCGTGACGGCAACTATCGCCAGGCTATACAACGATAGCGTCAGGGCAAATATTACTGCGGGTTGTCTGAACTGATGCTGCATCTTACCGGCCAGCCATATTCCTGATCGAGCGTGCGACCTTGTCTGCATTTTGATCCGGGCTGGATTGCCTGCCCATCAACAGCGAATAGAGGTCCGGGTCCGGCATTTCCAGCAAGGTGATAAAGCCCTGCTTTTCGTCTTCATTTGCACTGGCATAGCGTGAGTCCAGGTAACGGCCCATCACCACATCGAGTTCTTTCATTCCCCTTCGGCACATCCAGCGTAATCGAGATTCCTGCATCACATTTTTCTTTGTACAAGTAATTTTTTAATTTCAGCGATTGCCCGCGCAGGGTTCAGGTTCTTGGGGCAAACATCAGTGCAATTCATGATGGTATGGCAGCGATAGAGTTTGAACGGATCTTCCAGGTCGTCGAGTCTTTCTCCGGTTGCCTCATCGCGACTGTCGACGATCCAGCGATAGGCATTCAGCAGGGTCGCGGGCCCCAGGTAGCGGTCGCTATTCCACCAGTAACTCGGGCAGCTGGTGGAACAACAGGCGCAGAGGATGCACTCGTAGAGATCATCGAGTTTTTCACGGTCTTCCTTAGACTGCAGTCGCTCGCGATCGGGCGGTGTGGCGGTATCGGTTTTCATCCAGGGTTCGATCGAAGCGTACTGCGCGTAGAAATTGGTCAGGTCAGACACCAGGTCCTTGACCACGGGCTGATGTGGCAACGGGTATACTTTGACGTCACCTTTGATTTCGGCGATCGACTGCGTACAGGCCAGAGTATTGCTGCCATCGATGTTCATAGAACAGGAACCACAGATGCCTTCACGGCATGAACGCCGCAATGACAGGGTCGAATCCATCGCGTCCTTAATTTTCAGCAGCGCATCCAGCACCATCGGCCCACAGTTATCCATGTCCAGTTCGTAGGTGTCAATGCTGGGATTTTCACCGGTGGCAGGATCGTATCGGTAGACGATAAAGCGTTTGATATGGGTCACGCCATCGGCGGCTTTGAATAGCTTGCCTGGTTTTACGACTGAATTGGCTGGAAGTGAAAATTCGGCCATCAAAAATCCCCTGACTGATTAATAAACGCGTTCCCTGGGCGGAATGACTTCACATTCATCGCTCAAGGTATACATATGCACCGGACGATAATCGAATCGCACCCGGCCCTTGTCATCTACCCAGGCCAGGGTATGTTTCATCCAGTTTTCATCGTCGCGCTCGCTGAAATCTTCGCGCGCATGTCCTCCCCGGCTCTCGGTCCGGTTGAGGGCGCCCTGCATAATAGTCTGCGCCTGTAATAACAGATTTTCCAGTTCCATGGTCTCGACCAGGTCGGTATTCCAGATCAGTCCACGGTCCGAGACCCGAATATCGTTGAAATCGGCGAATACCTGGTCCATTTTAGCCACGCCTTGCTGCATCGACTCACCGGTACGGAATACCGCTGCGTGTTTTTGCATGGTGCGTTGCATGTCGTCCCGGACCTTTGCCGTGGTCGTGCTTCCGGAGGCATTACGCAAGGCATCGAATCGAGCGATAATCTCATCGGTGCATTCACCCGTCAGGGCCTTATGCGGTGACCCCGCTTTAATCGTTTCAGCGGCACGCAGCGCTGCGGCGCGTCCGAATACGACGATATCGAGTAAAGAGTTTGACCCCAGCCGGTTGGCGCCATGGACCGATACACAGGCCGCCTCACCGATCGCCATCAGCCCGGCAACAACCGAATCCGGGTCGCCATCCTTGAGGGTCACCACTTCACCATGGTAATTAGTCGGAATGCCGCCCATGTTGTAATGCACGGTGGGTAATACAGGTATCGGTGCTTTGGTGACATCGACACCGGCAAAGATTTCCGCCGATTCGGAAATACCGGGTAACCGCTCCTCGATAATCTCGGGCCCAAGGTGCTCGAGGTGCAAGTGGATATGGTCCTTATCGGGTCCGACTCCCCTGCCCTCGTTAATTTCGATCGTCATCGATCGACTGACCACATCGCGTGAAGCCAGGTCCTTGGCATTGGGGGCATAGCGTTCCATGAAGCGCTCGCCATCGGAGTTGGTCAAATAACCGCCTTCGCCGCGCACGCCTTCGGTAATTAAGACCCCGGCGCCGTAGATACCGGTTGGATGGAACTGGACGAACTCCATATCCTGCAGCGGCAGACCGGCGCGTAACACCATGGCATTACCATCGCCGGTACAGGTATGCGCCGAAGTAGCGGAAAAGTAGGTCCGACCGCAGCCGCCGGTTGCCAGTACGACGCTATGGGCACGGAAGCGATGCAATTCACCGGTGGCTA
>JAPUFZ010000291.1 GCA_027293245.1 Gammaproteobacteria bacterium | reverse complement strand
AAACCCACCGTGTATAATATTGTATCGTAATCGAGTTCTCCGGTGCCAGCGACAAATGTAGGGAATTCAGCATCGGTTTTTCTAACCGAATAATCGGCAAAGATACTAAATTTTGATCCGATTGAAGTGTTAAATCCCAGGCCTACTTCGAAAGCATTCAGGGTATCTCGGTCTGATATACCCGAAGCAACATCCGTGAACTTTGCTTGCCAGGTTGACCATCCGATTCGCAGGTGAACTGGTTTTCCAATGGTCAGGTAAAGCCCTAGAGTATCCCCATGTTCGAGTTCCAACTGGTTACCAAAAACACCAAGCTGTACGTCACTATCGCTGGGTATGTATTCAATACCAACACTGGCGCCGCCCGTGTATTCGAGACCGTATCTTAGCCGAACGCCTTCAAAGTCGTATTTTATTGAGCCGTTCGAGGCTATCAGCTTTATTTGCCTGACTACCACATCGGCGCCAAGGTACATTTTATTTTCAGGCGGTTTTTCCTTAATTGTTGGGTAGCTAGCTCCATATACTGGCAGCACCATCGATCCCATTACGATCAATATAAACAGTTTTATCTTGATTCGCATATTGCCTACTCCTTAATGCTTAAGTCGGAATACTGTCTATTATAGTCAAGATTCCAATATGTCTATCCAGAGAGCATCTTGAGGAAGAAGCCGAATGAGATCAGAGAAGACTGACCCCATTAAATATCATCTAAATTTCAAACCGGAAATGTGAGAGGCTATACCGTTGGCGATATAGGTATCGTCGATTCCGACTGAAATCAGGTCTGCGCCCATTTCACTGAGCCTATTAGCGGTATTGGAATCGATCGTAAAAGCAGCAGCTTTTTTACCGTCTATTTTACACCTGTTTATTATGTCTTTGACCATGTCGATGGTGTCAGTGCCATAAGGATCCGGAATTCGATCCTGGCGCACCGAAATAGAAAGATCACCGGGGCCGATCAGCACACCATCGATACCCTCGACCTTGAGGATGCCTTCAATTTTATGATAGGCCTCCAGGGTTTCAATCATGGCCAGTACTAGCGAGCAGTGATCGAATTCTTCCAGATATTCGTTACTGGAAACGCCATATAGCGAAGCAGCATGCCTGGGGCCGAAGGAGCGCTCGCCAACGGGTACAAATTTTGTCACCGAGGCGAGTTTCCTGGCGTCTTCAACTGAATTAATCATCGGTGCAATGACGCCAAGCGCACCAAAGTCCAGAACCCGTGAAGCGGTATCCCAGCGACCCAGCGGAATGCGGACGATTGGGGCCTTGCCTTTGGAGATCAGGGTCGCAATGCCGGCTTGAACGCTGGTTTCGTCGAAGAACCCATGTTGCATGTCGAGCACAACCGCATCGAAGGAAAACTCGCACACTCTTTCCAGGTAATGCGGGTCGGTGATGCCGCACCAGGCGGACAGCACGGGCTTGCTGGAATCCAGTAATTGCTTTAAACGAAACATCATTCGACTCCCAATCTATATCAATGCCCGAATACTATTTTGCTGGAGTACCAGTGTACATGATGTACATCAAACCAGGGTGCATAATATTATTACCAGCACATTCCAACAGCGAAGACATATAATGATTGATCATATGGTATTCAACGAGGACTACTGATATGTCTACCGTAACCCGCGACTGGTTAGACAGGTTACCCAAGGTTGAATTGCATTTGCATCTCGAAGGCAGCCTGGAGCCCGAACTCATGTTCGAAATGGCTCAGCGAAATAAGATTGAATTGCCTTTTGATTCAATCGAGCAGGTACGCGAAGCCTATGAGTTCAGTAATCTACAGGATTTCCTCGATATCTATTACCAGGGCGCTAAGGTGTTGTTGCTTGAACAGGATTTTTACGACCTGGCCTGGGCCTACCTGAAAAAATGCGCTCGACAAAACGTGGTCCATGTTGAGCCATTCTTCGACCCGCAAACCCACACGGATCGAGGTGTAGCAATCGAAACAGTCATTAATGGTATTTCCCGGGCCCTGGCGGATGGTGAAAAGCAGTTAGGCATTAGCAGTCAATTAATCTTGTGTTTCCTGCGGCATCTGAGCGAAGCAGCCGCTTTCGACACCCTGAGACAGGCCGAGCCATATCTCGATCGAATCATCGGTGTGGGTCTGGACAGTTCTGAAAAGGGTCAGCCACCGGAAAAATTCAGCCGGGTTTTTGCCAGTGCTCGCGATCTCGGCCTGTTAACCGTGGCTCACGCGGGTGAGGAGGGGCCAGCCGAATATGTCTGGACCGCAATTAAAGATTTGAAGGTTTCGCGTGTCGACCATGGCGTGAGATCGGTTGAAGATCCAGAACTGATGACCTACCTGGTCGAATCCCGGATGCCCCTGACGGTATGCCCTCTGTCCAATACCAAACTGCGTGTTTTCGACGACATGTCGCGACACAATATTCTCGAGATGTTGGAGCAAGGCGTCTGCGTCACGGTAAACTCCGATGATCCGGCTTATTTCGGAGGCTATATGACCGAGAACTTCGATGCATTAGCGCAGGCACTTGATATGAGCCATGATCAGGCCAGGCAACTGGTATTGAATAGTGTCGAAGCAAGCTTTGCGGATGATGCGAGGAAACAGGAGATCCAGGCCCTGGTAGCCGAATTCGATGACAGCTAAGCCGGCAGGATAATAATCCGTTACAATCGCATTTGTCTGATAGCCCAGCATTGTATATCCAGGGGAGTTCTGTGAAACCTGAAAGGTGGAAGAATCCAGCCAACAAACTATTCCCTTACCAGGTGGGGTTTACCGCGCCGCCGCACGATTTTGACGCAGCACCGAGTGATTTCCTGCGTATTTCACCGGAAACCGTGGGTGTACATGGTCGTATGCTGCATGTGCCGGAGTATCAACATCAGTTAACCCAGCGGGTTGACAACTTTCATTTGCTCGAAGAGTTCGTTCATTGCATGTCGAACAATGGCGTAGACGTTGTCGGGCAGGTCGGTACCAACTGGGTGCATTGCAATGGCACCACACCCGATGAAATACGCGCCTTTTGTGATCGGCTGAGCGATACCTACGAAACGCCGTTTCATATGGCCGGTATGTGTCTGGTCGAAGGCCTGCGCGAACTGAATGCAGAAAAGATTGCGGTGAACTCGGTTTACTACTGGCCAGACTGGCGTGACGGCATCGTTCGCTTCTTGAAACAGGCTGGTTTCGATGTGCTCTATTACGGCAATTTTGTCGATCAGGGTTTTTACAATACTAACGAGGAAATGAATGCCTGCACCTGGATATTCCCAGGCGATCTGGCGCAGAAGTCGATGATGTATGTGGCCGAGCAGGCACCCGATGCGGATGCGATAGTGATTAACGGTATGCCCAACTGGCGCCGTGCCGATGGATTACCGCAGCGAACAGTCAGTCGAGTGGATGAGATGGAATCAATTACCGGAAAACCGGTGGTATCGTCGGATTTTGCGCTTTACTGGAATATCTTTAAGTCACTGGGCATAGCACCCGAGCAAACGCCTGGGCGTTTGCTGTCCTCGTTGATATAAAGGGGCCAAAAAATGCATAAAATACTGGCCCTGTGGGCGACTCCTCGATCGACCTCGACTGCATTCGAATGGATGATGCGTATGCGCGGTGACATGGCCTGCTTTCACGAACCGTTTGGTGAACCCTGGTACCAGGGTGAGGATCCACTCTGGCCGCGACTTAAAGCCGACAGTCCGCGTACGCCGGGTTTAACATTTGACAGTGTCTGGCAGACATTGCGGGATGCAGCAAAAAAAGGTCCCGTATTTAGCAAGGACTTTCCACATTATATCGAGCATTTTTGGGATGATGAATTTCTCTCACACTTCAATCACAGTTTTCTGATTCGAGACCCGGCCAAGGTAGCAACCTCGATGTACAAACACTGGCCAGATTTTGTTCTCAAGGAGATTGCCTTTGTTGAACAGCGTCATTTGTTTGACCGATTGTGTGATCATACCGGTGAGGCACCGCCGGTAGTCGATAGTGATGATTTGCTTGAAAACCCGCACGACATGATTGAGGCTTATTGCCATGCCGTCCGGATTTCCTTTATGCCCGAGGCATTACACTGGGAGTCGGGTGCCCGTGATGAGGTCAGTTGGTATGACGGCGGTTCATGGCATACCAACCTGCGTGATTCGGATGGACTGAAACCACAGCCACGCAGTTACATCGATATTTCCGAGGCACCCGATCGGGTAAAGGAAATATACGAGCTTTGCCTGCCGCACTATGAGCGGTTATACGCCTATCGCCTGAGAACTGAGCAGGCAAGCTCATAACTTCAGCCGACTCCAGCCAGCTTCCAGTCAAGCTTCGAAAACTGGCCGGGATATTAATCCTGGTCATGGTTTTGATCACCATCCTGAATGGCTTGTTTCAATTCTCACTACCCTTCGATCCGGCCTGGCTAGCCGGGGTAGCGAGTTGGCTGGCAGCCTTGCTGCTGTTTAACAATGCTTCTCGAATCTTGCAGGTACAGGTCGGTATCTTGTTAGCTATCGGGTTGATCCTGATCTTTTACGCCGCCGACCAGGGTGTCGAAATCAACTTTCTTAATGTCATTAGTAGCAATAGCGGCTTGCTGTCGATGATTGCGGCGGTGGGGTTCCTGCGTTTGGTGGCGATCTCGGATACGGATAAAGAGACCCGGCTGCCGGTCGGCAGACGCTCTTATCTGCATACATTGCTGGGTGTTAATGTGCTGTCGACGATTATCAATATTTCGGCGCCGATGTTGATCGCGGATCGCATCCACCAGCAAAGGCCCCTGCAGAGATTCACTTCGCAGTCGATTACGCGGGTATTTTGCGGTTGCGCATCCTGGTCACCGTTTTTTGGTGCGATGGCAGTGGTTTTGACTTACGTCAGTCAGGCAAAACTGCTATGGATCGTGCTGGCAGGTTTACCTTTCACCGTCATGGGTCTTGTCGTGGTCTATGCGGAGGCGCGCATCCGATACCCAACAGAGGTCGATAGTTTTATTGGTTACCCGATTCATCTGGATAGCCTGAAGATCCCTTTTGTACTGGTAATCTGCGTTGTTCTGGGTTTCTGGTTACTACCCGAGACACCTGTTTTAATGGTGATTGCATCGAGCGCTTTACTGGTTACAACGCTAACATTAGTCATCCGAAACCGGGCTTCCGTGACCTCACAGCTTGGAGACTACGTGGTAAATGGTCTGCCTCGCATGGTCAATGAGTTAACCCTGTTTCTTGCGGCGGGTGTGCTGGCTGCGGGCATGTCGGCAATCATAGAAAATGGTGTTCCGGTCACTCAATTCACCCATTTCGATGCCACTACCTCGATTCAGCTACTGGGTTTCATGTTGTTGTGTGCTGTCATCGGTATCCATCCGGTGATCTTGATTTCGAGCTTGACGCCGTTAATCCTGACGCTTGATCCCAATCCCAATTTGCTCGCCGTTACCTATTTGTTCGCCTGGAATCTTGGCACCTGCTCGAGTCCATTGTCGGGCACAAATCTTGTGTTTCAGGGTCGCTACGACATTCCCAGCTGGAAGGCGGCCATCTGGAGCTGGCCCTATGTGATCGTCATGTATCTGATAGCAGCAATCTGGTTGCAGCTTATCGCTGATCTGTTTCCCTGATGGAAACTGTAGCCTGCATGATTGACAGGTTACGACTAGTCTACTGGCAATTCTGTCTTGCTAATCAACTGCCTTAAAACAAAGCTGGAGTGAACGCCGGTAACGCCTTTCAGTCGGGTCAGGTGTCCGAGCAGGAATTTTTCATAATGACGCATATCTTTTACCACGACTTTAACCAAAAAATCCGCCGCCTGGCCAGTGACAATATTGCACTCGATGATTTCAGGCATATGGGCAATCGCCTTTTCGAACGACTCGAAACGATCGGGAGTATGTCGGTCCATGGAAATACCAATAATAGCGGTCAAACTCAGGCCGAGTGCTTCCGGGTTAAGCAGGGTCACATGACGGTTGATTATACCGGAGTCTTCGAGACGCTTGACCCGGCGTGAACACGGCGTCGGAGATAGCCCCACCTGGTCAGCCAGTTCCAGGTTGCTGATTCGACCATTGGATTGCATCAACCGCAGAATATGTTTATCAATTCGGTCCAGACTGATTTTCACATCTTCTTCTCTCTAAAATTTACTATAATTAGATATATTAACTAAAATATAGTAATTTAATAGTTAAATATATCTATTATAGGTTAAATAGTTGGCTATATCGCGATAATTGGCTAGTGCAATTGATTTATAGTTGTCCACCAGCAACAACAGCCCGACAGGATAAACTTGTGTCAAACTTCAATCACAAAAAATACCGCCCCTTTAGCCCGATTGCCAAATCGGGTCGTCGCTGGCCCGATCGTGTCATAAAGCATGCGCCGGACTGGTGTAGTGTCGATCTGCGCGACGGCAACCAGGCCTTGATCGAGCCGATGACACCGGGCCAGAAGCTGGATATGTTCCGATTGCTGGTCGAGGTTGGATTTAAACAGATTGAAGTCGGTTTCCCGGCAGCATCACAGACCGATTTCGATTTTGTGCGCCTGTTAATTGAGCAGGATATGGTGCCCGAAGACGTGACTATCCAGGTTTTGACCCAGGCGCGCGAAAACTTGATTGCGCGT
>JAPUFZ010000290.1 GCA_027293245.1 Gammaproteobacteria bacterium | reverse complement strand
TGGCCGATCTGTTGTGCGTTGATGGTTCACCGGTGCGCGGGTCAATAATGTGGTGAAGGCGTTTACCATCCTTGCGATAAAAACGCTGGTAGTTACCCGATGTGAAGAGACTATGCGCACCGGTTAGTTCGATGCTGGCTATAGCTCCTGGACCGAATGGATTTTGCACAGCCAAAGTCCAGGCGTTGCCAAATTTGTTTCCCGAGGTTATTAGATCGCCACCGGCATTTATCAAAAAGTGCTGGTATCCCTGTTGCTTCAGCAGATTGGCGATTTGGCCGATGGCATAGCCCTTGGCTATGCCGCCAAAATCGAGTTGCAAGTGCGCATTATCACTGGTAGCCAGCCGGCCCTCTATTTTTAAATCCAGCATGTCTGGCATGTCCTGCTGAATCATTGTAATCGTGGCCTGGTCTGCTTTTGACTGGCCGTGAAAACCGTAGGCGGCGATCAGCTTCCCAAGAGCGGGATTGAATAGACCATTGGAGCTGCGATAGTAGTTGTGGCTCAAATCGATCAGTTCGGCCAGGGATGGTGGAATGGTGGTGGCCTGCATTAAGGCCAGTGAATGATTGAACCGGCTTAAATCACTGTCCTCCCAGGCGTGCCAGTAGCGACGATAAAGTGCTAGTTGTTTCTCAACATTGACCAGGGTTTGTTCGGCTTTTGCGCGGTCCTGATGTATCAGGCTAACATCAATGATGGTGCCAAATTGTAAAATACGCTGTTCAACCAACTGCAACTGACTGTCGCAGCCGGCAAGCAGTAGAATTAAAACCAGTAGCGGGCTAGCTATTCTGCAATGAGCGTATCGATGCAATTGAACAGGTCCGCACTGATATTCAAATCAAACTCAAGGTCAAGCTCGCGAATGCAGGTTGGGCTAGTGACATTGATCTCGGTGATATAGTCGCCAATGACGTCGATTCCGACAAAAATAAGCCCCTTATGCCGCAGACTGGGCCCAATTTGATCGCATAACCAGTGATCGCGTTCACTCAGGGGCTGTCCACGAGTACTGGCGCCGGCCGCAATATTACCCCGGTTTTCACCCTTGGCCGGCAGCCGCGCTAGCGCATAAGGTATTGGCTTGCCATTGATTAACAGTATGCGTTTGTCACCTGAACTGATTTCTGGAATATAGCGCTGGGCCATGGTCAGTGAGGTTCCATCGCGTGTTACCGTTTCAAGTATGACGTTGGTATTCGTATCTCCCGCCCTTACTCGAAATATTGAGCGTCCGCCCATTCCATCCAAAGGCTTGATGATGACATCCTGGTGCTCATTAATAAACTCAATCAACCTGTTTGAATTTCGGCTTACCCGAGAGGCCACACAACACTGGGGAAAGTAGCGTGTGTAAAGTTTTTCGTTACAATCCCGCAGGCTAGCCGGTTTATTCACAATCAGGGTGCCATTTTCCTCTGCCTGTTCGAGTAAATAAGTACTGTAGATGTACTCGAGATCGAAAGGTGGATCCTTGCGCATCAAAATGACATCCAGTTCATCGAGCCGGCAAACACCCGGATCGGTTTTGGCATACCAGTCATGGTTATCGTCTTTTAAACTTAACAGGTGATATTGTGCATAACTGACACTGTTGTCCATATACAGGTCACCCAGGCCCATGTAAAAAATTTGCCAGCCTCGATCCTGTGCTTCCAGTAGCATTGCAAAACTCGAGTCTTTCCAGGGTTTAATGGACTCGATCGGGTCCATGACAATACCTAATTTCATACTAGCAGCCATTTTACAGAAATGAATTATTCACTAAACCCGGCCCCAATTATCTCTAGTGGTCTGTTTTCACTGGTCAACAGGTGGGGAAAGATAGATAGAATTTGTACGCTCATGCCTGGTGGCCGGATTCGAGTGATACCGATTTTACTGAAATTCGAGAGTTTCGCCCATCAAATTCGAAAATATGCACGATAAACACCCCAGTACCGAGGGTGGGTCGCTCAGGCAGTGAAATGAATCGCCCCTCGTAGGCCATCTTTTAGCCTGGCGAAGTAACCTTCTAAAACCTGAAAATAGCGATCCATACGATAGAAATTACATCAGTTAGTCTAATTAAATCACTGGTTTTACATGGGAAGATCACTATAATTAATAGAGAGATTAGATGATCTCGGCCAGGCTAAAACCCTTGGGGGGAGATGTGAACGAGAAGTCACAAAATGTAAATGACGCCGTTAATCTGACCGGCTTGAATGCCAAGGTGATGGTGATTGACGACAGTAAAACGATTCGGCGAAGTGCGGAGACTTTACTCAGAAAAGCGGGTTGCGAAGTTGTTACCGCGATCGATGGTTTCGAAGCGCTGGCGAAGATTACGCTTCACAAACCAGACATAATATTTGTCGATATCATGATGCCAAGACTGGACGGCTACCAGACTTGCGCCCTGATCAAGAACAATCAATCTTTCAAAGCGATCCCGGTCATCATGTTGTCCAGCAAAGATAGCATATTCGATCGCGCCCGTGGACGTATTGTCGGATCAGAAAAATATTTAACCAAGCCGTTTTCCAGGGAGGATTTAATTAATGCGATTACCACGCACGTCGGTAAGGCATGATCTTTTTGTTGGTGCTGGGTATAAAAGAGGTAACACACTATGACGCACATCCTCATAATTGATGATTCACCTACCGAGGTGCATGTTTTCAGGACGATACTGGAAAAACACGAGATTCAGGTATCGGCTGCCGTTGACGGTGATGATGGCATTGAAAAAGCGCTCAAATTTAAGCCAGATTGTATTCTAATGGATGTAGTAATGCCGGGTAAGAATGGTTTCCAGGCGACTCGTGATCTGAGCAGAAATCCACTGACATCATCAATACCAGTCATCATTATCACCACCAAGGATCAGGAAACTGACAAGATATGGGCAATGCGTCAGGGCGCGAAGGATTACATCGTAAAACCTGTCAATGAGGTGGAATTGATCGACAGAATAAATAAAGTACTGGCCTAAAAGTGATGCCAGTTACCTCGCCTTTCAAATTACTGCAGACACTGGAGGCCAGTTGCCGAAAGAACTCCAGTGGATTGCCCGTCAACCAGTCGATAGTGGACGACTGGACCGGCATTGGATTCAAGATCAATGGCATTCCGATGCTGACAAAAATGGATGAGATAAATGAAATCCTGCCACCACCAGAAACCATCCGCGTTCCCGGGGTTAAACACTGGGTCAAGGGTCTGGCAAATATTCGAGGTACCCTGATGCCTGTGCTCGACATGAATTCGTTCCTGTTCGGCAGTGATACCGAGTTGCGAAAAGAGAGCCGTATATTGATCATCAACAAGATGGGAGTGGTAGCAGGTTTGCTGGTTGATGAGGTGTATGGATTGAGGCGATTCAAGCCTGAGGAGTGCCGGGACGAAATTGATCCTGAGGTGGGGCCTGTTCGAGATTATCTGACTGGTATTTTTGTCGACCAGGTGCAGCGATGGAATGTGTTCAGCGTCGATAAGCTGGTTAAAACAGAGCAGTTCATTAGAGTTGTATGAGGCCAGATTGAAAATGATTGAGTCAATGAGGGGCCCATGGCACTGCTGCAAAAATTAAGCGACTTACTCCCGGGAAGCAGCGCAGGCATGTCTGCTGTTTCAGACGGTAGCGCTAGAGCGACCAGTAAAAAGGTTATTTTCATGGGTGGCTTACTGGTGATATCTATACTGCTCATGGCCGCCCTGTTAAGTTTCGAAACCGTGCTTTCTCGTCAGAGCAAAACCTATAGTTCGATAGTTCTCGAGCAGCAGGTTATTTCGCAACAAATTGCGATCAATGCACTGGGAGTCGCCAGCAGAAATTCAAGCGCCTTCGTACAACTGGCAGAAAATAGAAATCGTTTTATTAATTCTCTGCGCAGTCTGGAGGAAGGCGACAGTTCTCAAAATATACCCCCATTACCGAGAGAATTTGCGTCCACGCTTGCTAATCTTCAGGCTACCTGGGAAAGCTACGATAATAATATCAATACCCTCGTAGGAGCTGAGGTCCCGATCGAAACCGTGAACGAGTACGGTATCCTGATCAATGAGTCTCTGCCGCAACTGGGAAGGTTATTTGACGGGATTATTAAAGACCTGGTAAAGGCTAAAGCGCCAGGCGAGGATACAGAGGTTGCAGTGCGCCAGTTGATTTTGATTCAGGGCCTGGAACATAGCATGCAGCAGATTCTGACCGGTGGTGAAAACGTGATGGCCGCAGCCGAACAGTTTTCCAGCGAATCGGAGAAAATCGAGGTCCAGCTTATCGCCATGCTGCAGGGAAATTCTGCTCTCGGTATCAACAAGTTCGAAGGCCAGGCAGTCATAGCCAAACTGGTGAGGTTTGCCGATCTATTCTCGGTGGTGAAGAATAATGTTACTGAAATACTGAATAATTCACCTCAGTTGCTTAAGGTCCATGAAGCAGCGCTCAAGATCCAGTCCCTGGGTCCGCGTATGTTGGCTGCGTCGAACGATCTTGCCAGCAAAATAGCTGCCAGAGATGCAGAGCTGCAAATATTGACATTAGCTGGATATGGCTTTGGGGTACTTACGCTAATTTTTTTGACGATGCTCGCGGCCGCGCTGACGCGTCAATCTCAGCTTGGCCTGCTTGAATCCCAGGAGCAAAATGACAGGAACCAACGTGCCATTTTGCGCTTACTTGACGAAATGGCGAATCTCGCCGACGGAGATCTTACAACTCATACGACGGTGACCGAAGACATAACCGGAGCAATTGCTGATTCAGTTAACTACTCTATCGACGCACTTCGTGATCTGGTTGAAACGATTAATAAAACCGCTTCGCAGGTAGGTAACGCGGTGCGGAAAACGCAAGGTACGACAGGGCAACTGGAAAAAGCGAGTATTGCCCAGGCCAAGGAAATTTCCAGCGCCAGTGCCGCTATCACCGAAATTTCCCGGTCGATGACCAACATTTCGGCCAAAGCTGGTGATTCCGCCGAAGTGGCGCGTAAGTCGGTAGGTATCGCACATAATGGCGGCGAAACCGTTCGTCAGACTATCGAAGGCATGGAAACAATCCGCGAGCAGATCCAGGAGACCTCCAAGCGTATTAAGCGCCTGGGTGAAAGTTCGCAGGAAATTGGCGATATCGTTAATCTGATCACGGAAATTTCGGACCAGACCAACATACTCGCCCTGAATGCAGCGATTCAGGCGTCGATGGCAGGTGAAGCGGGGCGTGGATTTGCTGTTGTTGCGGACGAGGTACAACGGCTCGCAGAGCGGACCGGAGATGCTACCAAGCAAATAGAAGCCCTGGTAAAAGCGATTCAGGCCGACACCAACGAGGCGGCCGTGTCAATGGAGCAAAGTACCGCGAACGTTGTTAAGGGTGCCAGGCTTACCGAAAAAGCCGGTAGCGCGTTGGACCAAATTGAGCAGGTTTCGATGAACCTGGCACAGCGTATTCTTGAGATTTCGGATTCAACCAAATCTCAGGCTTCTGCCAGTATCAAAATTACCCATGCCATGAGTGTGATCCAGGAAATAACGCTGAAAACTTCAGAAGGATCAGGCCAGGTATCGGGTTCAATCGGCATCCTGTCGAGCATGGTAGAGGCAATGCATAAGTCGGTAGCAGGCTTCAAACTACCCAGCGCACTAAGAGCCGACAGCACCCTCATCACGAGCGCAGGCCAGCCTGGAGTGCTGGATAGTAAAGATTCCTAAAGGGAGCCTCTGATCAGTTCATGAATTATCAACAAACCTCGATAAGACATAGTGCGCTCGGTTGGGTTAAGAAATCCATAGACGATAATCTGTCTGAAATTAAATCCGAGATCAAGCGATACACTGAAGAGGACGATCAATCCCTGCTCGGTTCCGTCAAAGAGCGCCTCGGAGTTATTCAGGGCGTATTGACGATGATAGAACAATATGGCGCGGCCATGTTGGCCGAGGAAATGTTGTCGCTTTGTGAATTTATTACTGATCAGAAGAAGGACAAAACTGATCAGTCGCTCGAAGTATTATTACGCGCCGTCCTGCAATTGCCTGATTATCTGGAACATATACAATCCGGTAACAGGGATATTCCAATTGTTATATTACCGCTGTTAAATGATATCCGCGCGGTAAGAAATCAGGATCTTTTCTCCGAAAAATTACTCTTCCTCCCTGACCTGTCTATGCATACGGAGAGTGGGGAGGCAGAGAGCATCGATGATCGCAGTAATCAGGCTTCGAGGTTACTGGCAAAAAAATTACGCCCGGTATATCAGTACGGCTTACTCAATGTCATCAGGGAAAAGTCTATCGAAGATAATTTGAGACGCCTGGAAAAAGTTTGTGAAACCCTCGAAGAACGAGCGTTTACCGAGCAGGTGGCGAGGATATGGTGGATTATCGGCGCCCTGGTTGAATCGGTTTCACGCCAGCAACTTGAACTGGGCGTTTCAATTAAAAATCTTCTGGGGAAGGTTGACGCGTTATTTCGAGTGATCCTGATTATTGGAGAGCGAGGGTTGCTGCAACATCAACCTATCGAATTGATCAAGAATTTTCTATTCTATATAGCGCAACCTGAATGTGACGGACCCAAAACCCAGGCGATCAAAACCGCCTATCGCCTCGAACAGTTTTTACCCAGTGAAGCGAACCGCAGCAAAGTACTTGATAATATTGCCGGACCTAACCAGGCGTTATTAAAAACCGTTGCTGAAGCGATGAAGGTCGATATTGAAACGGTAAAATCAACGCTTGAGGTGTATATCAATGGTGATTTGGCCAATATAGATTTGCTCAAGGATATTCCGAGGGAACTTCATATTATTTCCGATACCCTGGCCATGATCGGGCTTGGACAGCAGCGGCAGTTAATCGAATCACAAATCATCTCAGTGAAAAAGATTATCGAAGGCGAGCAACCTGGCATCGAAGAGACCATGCTATCGATGGCCGAAGAGTTGCTACAGGTAGAACAGGCCCTGGATATTATGCAGAAGCGGCCGCCCGTGGATGATGAGCAGGAGAGTTCGGAAAGCGACATATCAAGGGACTATGAACTGGAAGGTGTACTCTTTGCAGTAGTCACTGCAGCACTTGACAATATTCAGAAGACCAAGACCGCGATTCTGGAATTTGTAAAAGACTCTAGCCGTAGTGAGAACATAGAATTATGCGTGGCCTTGATGGAAGAAACCAGGGGCGCGCTGGTCTTGCTCAATGCGCACCGGGCAGTGGTAGTGATCGATGGTTTGCTCCAGTATCTGAAAGGGCATGATATTGTCGAGTTTATGGATTCGAATCGACTCGATGCCCTGTCACAGGTGGTCGTCAGCCTCGAATATTATCTGGAAGCGCTGGGTGAAAAACGGGGCGATGCTAACAGTATTCTTGATTTTGCCGATGCGCAGCTTGAGGCCTTACTATCGGTAGCATCCCCCGTAGCCGAAACCCTCGAAATCAGCCTGCCGGCCCTGGATCAGGAAGGGACTGGAGTACCGGAAGAGGAGGCCAAAACTGATTTAATCGACGCCCTGGCGGCCGAGTCTGAAGAGCCTGGTGAATCCTTTGCCTGGAATGCTGAGACCATAGTTATCGATGAGAAAGACATCGATATCGACGATGTCCCCGCACCGCTAGAGTCAACTGGTATCGAGGTCGTTGAGGACGATGAAGAGTTGGTTGAAGAATTGGGCCGGGATCTGGAAGCATTGCATAGCGTACTGGATGTGACTTCCCGCGGGGTGTTTGACTCAGACGAAGATGCCAGCGAAGAATTCGCAGCTGCTAGAGACAGACCGCTGCAGGTGGTGCCTGTACATGAAAAGGCGGAGGTATTAGTACTGGGCAGTGATCCGGAAATACTCGAAATCTACCTGGAGGAAGCCGAAGAAGAGGCGGTTAATGTTAATCGTCTGCAACGGGACTGGTTATTGCACCCGGAAGATGCGAATGCGTTAAATAATATTCGGCGTGCGTTTCATACAATCAAGGGTAGTGGTCGCCTGGTCGGCGCACTGAGAATCGGTGATTTTGCCTGGGATTACGAACAGCTGCTCAACCGGGTTATCGACAAAACTATTTTACCCAGCGATGAAGTCATCGATGCAGTCGGCCAGGCTGCCATTGGCTTATCCGAACTGGTAATAGAACTCAAAGGTGGTGAGTCGCCGAAGGTAGATATTCCCTACCTACGAGGGTTGGCCAGGGCCCTGGCAGAATTCAAAGCCGAGCAAGTTTTTATCGAACGCGCGGGGAGGCCGGGAGCAGAGGCTGAATCACCCTACGACAGGATTACCGATAGTCCAGCAGGCAGCAGTGATATTAGCGATGCTGACCAGGAAATGATTTCGGCACCGGATAGCAGCTTACAGAATTTATCCGAAACCGAATCTTCGAGCATAGAGCCATCCGATCTGGATGGGCCTGTTATCGACGCGACATCCGACATCGATGTAATACTAGACGATCTGGCATCTCCAGCCATACTTGATGATAAACTGCCTGACGCGCGTAGTAACAAGGAATCGAAACCGAAGTCAGAGTTCGAATTGTTAACTGCGGAGGAACCCCCGGTCCCTTTAGTAGGGACGACAAAAACCCACCTACCTGGAGCAGAGGTAGGCAAGAGGGTGTCCGGCGTTCAAGAATCGGGCGCAGCAACCGGCCTGACGTTCGCCCCCGAACTTCTGACAATTTACCAACAAGAGGTCGAACAGCACCTAAGCACAATAAATTCCGCCCTTGAGTATTCAGAAAAAATAAAGCAACTGATTCCGAGCGAGGATTTTTATCGGGCATTGCATACTATTCACGGTGCTTCTCGTACGGCGGATATTGGCAGTATCGGTGAACTCGCGAGTTTATTGGAAAAGCCACTCAAATCGGCACTCGCGCAGTCCATGGCGCTCGATCACGAGATCATAGCCCTCTATCGAACTGGTTACGAAGCGCTCCAATCTATGACAACCGAGCTGGTCGAAACCCGACAATTGCCACACATACCGAAAGATTTGAAAATTAGCCTGGAAGCTCTGGCCGAAGACCTGGAGGAACATACCGTAGAGATTCCGGATGACGTCGATCATCCGTCGGGCGAATTCGTCGATACTCTGACAATGATGAGCGAGTCAACTGAAGACGAACAGGATACTGAACTGCTAGCTATTTTTGTCGATGAGGCAAAAGAATTGCTTGAAATGAGTGATCACACCCTGCACCAATGGGCCACTCAGGCACCCGACGAGAATGGATTTCTTGACTTTACCGCGGTGATGGAATTGCAGCGCTACCTGCATACCCTGAAAGGTGGTGCAAAAATGGCCGAATTAATAGAAATCGGTGATCTCAGCCACGAACTTGAGTCCATGTTCATTGAGGTGATCGATAATCGGGTAGAAAAAAATGAAGATCTGATAGAACTATTGAGGGAGAGTTTTGACCTGTTGTACAAACAGGTATTAGAGGCACAGGAAAGACAGCCACTCAGTAAATCGGCGGATCAGGTTAATTTGTTGAGAAAACTGCGCATTGGAGATGAAAAATATCAAACCGGGGTATTGAACCAGGGCGACAGTGACCTGGGTAGTGAAGCAATCGATATTGTTAATGAGGACTATTTTAGCGATGTCAGAGACGGTCTTGACAGGCAGGCGCAGGAAGTTATCAAGGTGCGCTCCGATTTGCTCGATAATCTGGTCAACTCCGCAGGTGAAGTCAGCATTTATCGCGCGCGCATGGAGCAGCAGGTTACGGGACTGGGTTCTTATCTCGGTGAACTCGATCAAACCATTTCCCGGCTAAAGAATCAGCTTCGCAGCCTTGAAGCAGAAACCGATGCGCAAATTCATTATGGCCATCGAGCCGATACAAGATCGTCCAGAGATTTCGATCCGCTGGAACTCGATCGCTATACCCTGATTCAGGAACTTTCCCGCTCGCTCGGAGAAAGTGTCAACGACCTTTCGAGCTTACAGAGTTTGTTGGGTGAGCAGGTCAAGGATTCTGAGACATTGCTACTGCAGCAGTCGCGCGTTAATACCGATTTACAGGATGGATTGATTAAGAGTCGCATGGTCAAATTCTCGGGTCTACTATCAAGACTACGGCGGCTGGTGCGACAGAGCAGCCAGGAACTGGGCATAAAAGCAGAGCTGGTGATTACTGGTGAAGAGAACGAAATTGACAACAAGGTACTCGATCGCATGGTTGCGCCGCTGGAACATATAATCCGCAACGCGGTATCGCATGGCATTGAAAAAGCGGTCGAACGGATCGAAAAGGGAAAACCGGAAACCGGTGTGATATCAATCGATATAAGCCGGGATGGCTCGGATGTTGTTATTAAGGTAAGTGATGATGGTGCCGGCATTAATCTCGATAAAGTCCGTGGCCGGGCGCTTCAATTGGGCTTGATCGCAGAAAATCATTCAATTTCCGACAGTGAACTGGTGCAGTATATTCTTGAACCGGGATTTAGTACTGCCGAGCATGTCACGCAGTTGTCGGGTCGCGGTGTCGGTATGGATGTTGTCGATATCGAAATTAAACAGCTAGGCGGTACTTTACAAATTGAAACTGGCCCTCAGGGGTCTACCTTTATAGCCCGGCTGCCTTTCACGCTGTCGATCAATCAGGCCATACTGGTACGAATTGGTGAAGAATCCTATGCAATTCCACTGATTAATATTGAGGGTATCACGCGAGTTGAAACGCGCACACTAGTAGGACATTACCAGAAAGAGGAGCCGGAGCTCGAATATGCCGGCCACAAATATGCGCTGCATTATCTATCTGAACTGGTAGACGAAGGTTCCCATTTTAATGCTGAGGATGATCAACTCAAACAGCCGGTGATCCTGAGTCGGTCTGGTAATATCCGTATCGCCCTGCACGTGGACGAAATTCTGGGCAACCGAGAAATTGTGGTAAAGGCCCTGGGCAAGCAATTGAGCCAGGTCAAAGCGCTTGCCGGTGCCAGTATACTGGCCGATGGCAGCGTGGTATTGATTCTTGATATTAATGGTGTCGTTCGTCACAGCAAGAGTAGCCTGGTTAAAATTGTTTACAAACGCGACACTGAGGATACTGGTGGCAGACCCCGGCAAATTGTAATGGTGGTAGACGATTCGATTACCATGCGCCGTGTGGCGAGTAAATTACTGGAGAGGCATCAATACAAGGTAGTTACCGCAAAGGATGGCGTTGATGCCCTGGCCCAGCTGGCAGATGTGCGACCCGATGTCATGCTGCTCGATATAGAAATGCCGCGCATGGATGGTTTTGAACTGGCAACGCACATGCAAAATGAAGCATCCTACTCGAATATTCCAATAATTATGATCACTTCGAGAACCGGAGAAAAACATCGTGACAGGGCGCTGGAAATTGGTGTTACCAACTATATGGGTAAACCCTATCAGGAAGAAGAATTAATCGCTAACATCCAGGGTGCTATCGCTGGATGAACTATAGGTATCGTCGCGCCATGAAGGAGTATCAACACGATGAGTGACAGTGCCACAACGGTGCGCTGTATGCTATTGCCCCTGTATTCGATCAACCTGTTGATTCCAAATGCGGCCGTGGCTGAAATTGTGGGTTACTCAAAACCGAGGCCGCTAGCGGAATCGAGTGACTGGTTTGCGGGTGTGGTTTTGTGGCGCGGTGTTTATGTGCCGGTGGTCGTGGTAGAGGAAATGTGTGAAATTGATTCGGCGCATGTTGGTCCGAGGGCTCGCATCGCTATATTATACAATCCGAGCAATGATGCTGAGCTGCATTATCTGGGGATACATATTCAGGATATTCCGCGAGCCTACCTGGCTGAAGCCGAGAAAATGGAATCCGGTACTGACGACGAGCTAAGCCAGTATCTTTTGTCCAGGGTTGATGAAGATCAATATGCGCGCTTCATTCCAAACCTGGAAGTCATCATCACTGATTTGAAACGGGAATATTCACCGGA
>JAPUFZ010000029.1 GCA_027293245.1 Gammaproteobacteria bacterium | reverse complement strand
GTCGATATCATTCATTCCAATCCCGAGTATGTCGATGTTCCCGAGGCCGATATCACCGATTCGAGTTACATAACCTTTGTAAATGCCAATCTCAATCGCGCTCCGCGGATTTACGTCGGCGCTAACGACGGTATGTTGCATGCTTTTGATGCCGCCACCGGCGACGAGGTCTGGGCTTATATACCCTCCTCGGTCATAGGGGATTTATCGAATCTGGCAGGCAGACCTTATTTGCATTCTTATTTTGTCGACGGCGGGTTGACGGTACAGGACGCTTTTTTTAGCGGTGCCTGGCATTCGGTATTGCTAGGCAGCCTCGGCGGTGGTGGCAAGGGGCTGTTCGCCCTCGATGTCACCCACCCCGATCTTGTTTCAGAGTCTTCGTCGACCGGAAACAATAAGAAAGTTTTATGGGAGCTCGATGGCGCCGCCGATAACGACATCGGTTACATATTCGGCGCCACCACCCTGGCCAAATTAAACAATGGCCGGTGGTACGCGGTCAACGGCAATGGCGTGAGTAGTACGAGTGGAATCGCGAAGCTGATTCTGGTCGACCTGGAGACAGGCGTGGTGACTAAAATCTCGACTGCTAGCGGCTCTGCCGCCTCACCCAATGGACTCTCCGCGCCTGCACTGGTAGATACTGACAACGACGGCATGGCCGATATTGCCTACGCCGGCGATATCGACGGTGATCTGTGGAAATTTGATTTGACCGGCAACTCACCCGCAGCCTGGAATACCGCCTATAAATTGTACGCTGGCGTCGGTAGCCAGCCGATTACCGTGGCGCCCGAGGTCACTAACCACCCCATATTCGGTCAGTTGGTATTATATGGTACCGGTCGTTTGTATACCGCCGCCGCTATTACCGATTCTAGCGTACAGGCACTCTACGGCATCTGGGATACCGGCAGTGCACCTGGTGTCACCACCCGGTTGGCTCAATTATTGTCGTCCGATACAACCTACACCAGTGGCGTGTATAGTGAAACCGTGCGTACTTTTACCACCACCGCCGCGATTGACTGGTCTGTCTACGATGGCTGGAAGGTCGACCTGCCCGCGGGCGAGCGATTGATAACACCGCCTCAATTACGCGCAGGCCGGTTAAAAGCGACCATCACCAATCCAAACGGATCTGCAAACTGGTTGCTCGAGGTGAGCTTTGATGCTGGTGGTGTCGCCGACAATTCGATCTTCGATCTGGACAGAAATGGGCAGTTAAATACGCTTGACCGGGTCGATAATAATACCGATGGCGACCTTAACGATGCGGAGGATATTCCGATGGCCTGGCAACGCAAGGCTGGCCTCATGTCGCAGGTGACCATAGCCCGTGTTGCCAAAGGCTTTGATACGCTTTTCCTTAACTTTCTCAATCCCCCGCTGGTACCGCCTGCCTGTGTC
This sequence comes from Gammaproteobacteria bacterium, assembly GCA_027293245.1. GTDB lineage: Bacteria > Pseudomonadota > Gammaproteobacteria. The sequence goes on along the minus strand of JAPUFZ010000029.1, from coordinate 5,037 downwards.
GGCGCCTGTGAAGGCGGCTTATCCGGAGGTCATATCGATGTGGATACCGACAGCGCCGGTATGGAAGATGGCCTTGGAGGTAAAACCGATGGCCACGTCCACGAATACGACGATAAAACCGATCGTACCTACGTGGATTATTTTGATATAGACCCGCTGGGAGGAGGTAAATTAAACAATGTGACCGATGTCGGCATATCCCTGGCCGAAGATTTTATAGTCTTGATTGCGAATGCCGATCTTTCACCCGGCGGTGAGTTAACCATAGATGATAAGGAATACAACGTGGTCAAGTATCAGCGCATGATCCATAAAAAACTGGCTGCCTGGGATGGTGTCGGGCCGTTAGTGGATGATGAGGGCGTTTCGTTAATCCATAAAATAGCCCAACTTCAGTCCAGTAGTATCGCACTGCGCAGCAGCTTCAATAGCCTGGCGATCACCAGTGGCGGGCTCCACCCTACCAATACCGGTTGTGTGAACGGGGCCGCTTCTATAACCAATGGCCGCTGGCGCAATGGCGCGTTGATTTTTCATTTGGTGAAACGCAGCCACTTTATCGCCGGCACGCCACCTCTGGACAGGTTGACCGTGCAAAACCCTAGCGACCTGAGGTCCCCGATTATATTGTCCGATGGCACCCAGGTTGTATTGACCGAAGACTTAAATGGAAATGGCGTCATCGACGCTGGCGCGCCCGACTATGAAGTCTATGGTGGGTTAACGGTCAGTAGCAATGTCGAGTTCCTCTACGAGTCTACCCTGTTTTGGCATTATCCGGGGGGTGCCTGCTATGGAGATCCTGGTTGGATACTCGAGGTGGCTGAAGCAACCCACTCGCTGGAACTCTACCAGGAAGCTTTGGAAGCCGCAGGATTTGCCGACATCGACGCACTGATAGCAGAGCTTGCATTACTGGAGTCCTGTAAGAAGATCAAGGATAAAGATGGCGGCTGTAAAGATCGGTATAAAGAATTGAGCGAGCTGTACCAGGTCGGCCTGACGATCAATGCCTACATAGACGGTGGCGGGGATGGCCCACCTCCGGACGGGCTAGGCGATATTTCCGGTTCGCCCGTCGTTATCGACGGCGGTATCGATGAGGGAGGCGTGACCTCGGGTCCGAATTTCGAAACCGGACGCCGCACCTGGATCGATATAATGCCACAGTAGTCTGGCGCTGACTTTATTTGCCCCGGCTCGATGCCGGGGCCATGAGGAGAAATATTTAATGACCCATACACGTGGATTTACCCTGATAGAATTAATGATAGTGATAGTCATTATCGGAATCCTGTTTGCTTTTGCGCTGCCGTCCTATCAAAGTTCCGTGCTACGGGGGCACCGTGCGGATGCCCAGGGTATCTTGATGAGTATCAGTGCGCGGGAGGAACGCTTTCTGGCGCAAAACAATACCTATACCACCGATATAAACACTGCCGCGGGGCTTAACATGGGCACTACCACGAGTAACAATGGCTACTACAATCTAACCGTTGCGGCCTGTGGCGGTGGTTCGATTGCTACCTGTTACCTGTTGACCGCAACCGCTACCGGCGGGCAGGCCACCGATACCGATTGCGCCACGATAACCCTCACTAGTACCGGCGTCACATCGGGTACTACTGCGAACTGCTGGTAAACCTTGACTGCCGATATTCGCCGCTCGGGTAACTCGGAATCCATTTATCTTCTAATATGAACCATTTATCTATATATGCATGGACGGGTTCTAATCGTTCGTCTATAAACCTTATACTTAATCAACCAGGGTTCTGGAACATGGGAAATTGTGGTAAAGGGTTCACGCTGGTAGAACTGATGGTGGCACTGGGCATTCTTGGACTAACGATGGCGTTTGCAGTCCCCAGTTTTGTTACTCTTATTTCAAATAACAGGATTTCTTCCAGTGCCAGTGATTTTGTCGGCTCGCTCCAGCTGGCGAAGGCCGAATCAGCGGCGAGAACGTCTCCCGCTACGATTTGCAAGAAAAATATCGCCGGGACCGGTTGCGTAACCGCCGGCGACTGGCAGCAGGGCTGGATAGTATTTTCAGACATTAATGGCAACGCTGCCGTTGATGCCGGTGATGCGGTGGTATTGGATCACGAACCCCTGGATTCTCAAATCACTTTTAATGATGCCGGTGTGACCAATTCGATTACCTTTAATCCATCCGGCACTACCAGTATCACCGGAACACAGATATTTATCATGTGCGACGCCCGCGGTTTCGCTGACTATGCGAAAGGTATCCTGGTTACCATCACCGGTCGTGGCAGTGTCATGAAAGCATCAGATACGGGGCTAACCGCATGTTTGTAGAAAAAAATATATTAAATTCCGGCTCGCGTCGGAACATCAAGGTTCCGAGAAATTATCGCGGTGACACGATGATCGAAGTGCTGGTAACCGTATTAATCCTGGCAGTCGGAGTTTTAGGTGTTGCGGCGATGCAGGTCACTACGCTGAAAAACCTCAACAGCTCGTATACCGCCGGCATAGCAGGAATAGTTGCGGTAGATTTCAGCGAGCGCATGCGTGCCAATCCTACCGCAGCGCTGGCCGATAATTATGTACATTCGGCAGCTCCCGGCACATTTATAGATTGTGCTGCCAACCCCTGTACGCTGACGCAATTAGCCACTTACGATGTGGGTAGCTGGTGGGTGGTGCTGGGCGACGCGTTACCGTCAGCCTCGGGACAGGTTACCCGTAATCTCGGCACCAACACCTTCGTGGTGACAGTGCGTTGGGACGATGATCGCAGTGGCAGCGCGGGTACAGCCTGCCCCGTGCAATCTGCGGCAGATCTCGATTGCTACCAGTTTAACGTGACCATTTAATCGGACAGATGTGTGAGTGTATTAGAGTGAATAACCTGGGAAAATTTAAAACCGAAATCTTGCATCGACAGCGTGGTTTTAGCATGGTAGAGCTGATAATCGCTATGGCACTCGGGCTGTTCCTGATGGCCGCGCTGGTACAAATTCTGCTAAGCGGGAAGCAAGCATTTAGCTCGGTCAATCATTTATCGCGAATACAGGAAAATGGGCGTATCGCAACCAGCATGCTGGTTGGTGATTTGAAACGCGCCGGTTATATGGGCGGCAATTCTGATATTCCGAATATATTCGGTAGCGCCGGGCAGACAGCCGCTGCGATAAGCTGCGCGACTGGTGATACCAGCTGGGGTCGTATGGTTACGCAACGGGTTGTTGGCCTCAATGACACTAATGCGGGTTATGCCTGTATCACCAACGCTAGCTATTTACGGGGTGATATTTTAACCGTACGTTATGCATCACCCTGGGTTTCAGGCGCCCTGGCAGCGGGTCAAATGTACCTGCGTAGCTCGCTATTCGAGGGCAAGATATTTGCCGGCGCTGATCAGGCTCTGGGGGGCAACCTGGTGCTGGATCAACCCCAAAGTGTACATGACCTGGTAGCCCACTCCTATTACGTGGGTAACTCAGGGCGAACTTGTAGCGGCCTGCCCGTGCCATCATTGTTTCGAGCAAGACTCAATATAAACGGCCAGCCATTGGTCGAAGAACTGCTTCCCGGCGTCGAACACCTCCAGGTTCAATACGGTGTCGGTGGGCAGTATATCAATGCCGATGCCGTCGCTGACTGGAGCCAGGTGGTTACCGCGCGATTCTGGTTGCTGATTCGAAGCGAATGCCCGGAAACAGGTTTTACAGACGCCAGTACCTATACACTCGGCGATCAGATTTACATCACCAATGACAGCTTTCCTCGTCAGTTATATTCCAGTGTAGTCATGTTAAGAAACTAAGCCAGGGAAACAAGCCATGATTTATCAAAATAGTTTATCAACCACCAGCCCCTCCCAGCAGAAGGGTGTCTCTATACTGGTAACTATGGTGATGCTATTGGTAATGACCCTGATTGGGGTCAGCTCGATGAAAACCGCTACAGTAGAACTGAAAATGGCCGGCAGCATGCAGCAGGAAGGTTTAGCCTTGAACCGTGCCGAGGAGGCCCTGAGAGTCGGTGAGACAGATGTGGATGCGATCATTGCCGATCCTACAGCCTATGATTTCGCCGCTGTCGGCGATAGTTACTACGTGAATGCCGATGCAGTCGATGTCCACCAGATTGACTGGGCCGGGCAGGGAATAACCTCTAAGCAAGCTGGCGCAAATGCCGGCGATGTTTATGTAACCGAATATCTGGGCGCCAAGGCTATACCCGGGGAGTCGACTAAGATTAGTACCGATGGCCGAATTATCGGTGGCGCTGTCCATACCTTCCGGATCACCACGCGAAGCGCGACCGGCAAAAATGCGGTTCGGCTGATTCAGGGCATTTATGTTAGCGATAACGCACCCTAATCAGTTTTCGTGGCCTGGGAAATTTGGCTGTAGGGAAATTCTGTTTTTCATGATCGAATATCAACCGTTTATCTAGCCCCTATCCGACCAGATTTTACTCACCCGCAAAATCGGTAGAGACCCGATTATCATGATGTCCAGGGGTTTCCTGGTTCGGATCACAAATACCCGCCAAATGTGAATCAATTCCCCATTCTTATGTGAAGCATTTAACCATTCTTATGTGAAGCATTTAACCATTCTTATGTGAAGCATTTAGCCATTCTAATGTATACCATTTGTCCATTCTCATCGGGCAAAAATTGATTTTTCGACTATAAAACCCTTATTAGTCACCGAAATCTACTGGTGCATGGAAAATGTGGAAGGGAAGAATTGTCATGAAACTAAAATCTGCTCGGTTAACACTAACATTATTAGCCGCGTCGCTACTGCCAAGCCAGGTTTATGCGGCGCCATCCTTTACCCCGGACTTTCAGCCACTGGGTCATATAGGTCCAATCGAACTGAGTAATGCCGATCTTAGCCTCGGCGCCAAGGCCTATCGCGGCTGGTTCGAGAACGGCGGCTGGCAGGGCGACCTGATCGAATACGATGTCAGCAGCACCGGTGCATTGACTACCAGCATTGACCTTACCGGCCTCTCTCCTGCCGCAGGCATCACCACAACCAACTGGTC
>JAPUFZ010000289.1 GCA_027293245.1 Gammaproteobacteria bacterium | reverse complement strand
TATGCTTATTTTGCAGGAGCAAAAATCGGTTATATACAAGGTTGTATTGTATGCTTATTTTGCAGGAGCAAAAATCTGTTATATACAAGGATGTATTGTATGCCTATTTTGCAGGAGCAAAAATCGGTTAAATACAAGGATGTATTGTATGCCTATTTTGCAGGAGCAAAAATCGGTAATATTATTTCAACCTACATCTTACTACATGCTACATGCGTCATTAAACGTTTCATTAACCCGCTAAATATGTCTGGCAGACTAGTAGGGAAATGGCCATAGACGCAATTTTTCCTTGGCGATCCGCCACAGGCGCGCTAGCCCGTGTGGTTCGACAATCAGGAAAGCGATAATCAAGGCACCGATGGTCATGATTTCTATGTGGGCAGCCAGTGCGGTGTTGGTGCCGAATCCATCGACCAGAATATTTTTTAATAAAATTGGAAATATGACTAAAAATGCCGCGCCCAGGAAAGACCCCAGTACCGAGCCGAGTCCTCCAATGATAATCATGAACAACACCAGAAATGACTGGTTAATATCGAACGCTTCGGTCGGTTCGGCGGACCCGAGCCACACCGCAAAATACAATGCACCGGCCATGCCGACATAAAAAGACGATACTGCAAAGGCGGACAACTTGGCAACTAGAGGACGTACACCGATTAACTCGGCGGCAATGTCCATGTCGCGAATCGCCATCCAGTTTCGCCCCAGCCGCCCACGCGCCAGGTTTTTTGCCGCCAGTGCGCAGATCGCAACGATGGTCGCGCATAATAGGTATTTCGCCACTGGCGGCGCTGACGGACCGGTAATCAGCACGCCAAACAATGTCATCGGTGGGGAGGTAATCATGCCAGTCGCGTTATAGTTTACGAACCAGCCGACCTTGTTGAATAACCAGACCAGGAAAAACTGTGCGGCCAGGGTCGCAACCGCGAGATAAAAACCCTTGATGCGCAGCGACGGTAATCCGAACAGGGTACCGACTGCCGCGGTGATTAATCCTGAGATAATGACCAGTGGTATAAACCCGATCTCCGGGAACGCCACCATCATTTTATATACCGAAAAAGCACCGACTGCCATAAACCCACCGGTACCGAGTGACACCTGCCCGCAGTAACCGGTGAGAATATTCAGGCCCAGCGCCGCCAGTGAATAAATAAGAAATGGCAACAGTATCGCGTTAATCCAGTATTCATTGGCGATCATCGGTACCACGACAAAGGTGGCGAAAAGAACCGCATAAATGACATACCGGTCCTGCGCGATAGGAAATAGCGCCTGATCGTCGATGTAATTGTCTTTAAATTGCCCGGTTTCGCGATAAATCATGTCATACGCGCTCTATTATAATTTCGCCGAACAAGCCCTGTGGACGAAACAGCAGAAACGCCAGTGCGAGCATATACGCAAACCAGTTTTCAATTGCGCCGCCGACCATTGGACCCAGGTATACCTCGGCCACCTTTTCACCGACGCCGATGATCATGCCACCAATAATTGCGCCTGGTATCGAAGTAAATCCACCCAGTATCAGCACCGGCAGGGCTTTCAGAGCGATCAGCGAGAGTGAAAACTGCACACAGGACTTGGAACCCCACATGATGCCGGCGACTATTGCAACGATTCCCGATACGGACCAGACAACGACCCAGATAGTGCGTAGCGAGATACCAACCGAAAGCGCCGCCTGGTGATCGTCGGCAACCGCGCGCAGGGCGCGCCCGACGTTGGTTTTCTGGAAAAAAACAGCGAGAAAGGTGACCATTACTGCTGCGGTCACAGCGGCAAAAACTTCCAGTTTTTCGATGTAAATATCGAAGCTGTCCAGCATCCAGTCCGAGGCGCCCTGCGGAATTCCGATATCCAGCAGCTTGACGTCAGAACCCCATAAAATATCGCCCAGGCCTTCGAGCACGTAGGCGAGGCCAATGGTTGCCATGAACAGGATGATAGGCTCCTGGTTGACCAGGTGCCTTAGCATCAATCGTTCGATGGCCCATGCCAGCGCTACCATGACGGCAATAGTACCGGCGATAGCCAGCCATATCGGCATGCCGAAATTATCCATAAAGCCCACCAGTGTCAGCGCTGCAAATAAGGCCATCACACCCTGGGCAAAATTAAATACTCCGGAGGCTTTGAATATCAATACGAAACCGAGTGCTACCAGCGAATACATCACGCCGGCCATCAGGCCGCTAAGAACAACTTCGATAAAAAATATCACAGCGGCATACCTTTACTGACCAGGTCAGGCATGGGACACCCCCAGGTAAGCTTCGATGACCTTTTTATCAGATCGAATTTCGTGGGGCAGGCCATCGGCCAACTGTCGACCGTAGTCGAGTACTACAACCCTGTCCGATAGGTCCATGACTACTCGCATATCGTGTTCAATCAGCGCGATGGTGGTGCCAAACTCCATATTGACGTCGATGATAAAACGCGACATGTCTTCTTTTTCTTCGCTGTTCATCCCCGCCATCGGTTCATCGAGCAATAGCAGATCGGGTTCGGCAGCCAGTGCCCGACCCAGTTCGACGCGTTTTTGAAGGCCATAAGGCAGTTTACCGACCTGTTTCTTGCGAATCGCCTGAATATCGAGAAAGTCGATGATGCGTTCGGCCGCCTCGCGATTCTCCAGCTCTTCTTGTCGCGCCGGGCCAATATGCAGTGCCTGCCAGAATAAATTGGTTTTCATTTTCAGGTTACGCCCGGTCATGATGTTATCGAGCGTGCTCATGCTCTTAAACAACGCGATATTCTGGAAAGTACGTGCGATACCCTGGCTCGCGGCTTGATAAGGACGCATCTGTTTTCGGGTTTCGCCTTTATAGGTAATGGTTCCCTGCTGTGGATGATAAAATCCGTTGATGACATTCAGCATCGAACTTTTACCCGCGCCGTTGGGGCCGATAATGGCGCGAATTTCACCTTTGCGAATATCGAAGCTGACCCCGTCAAGTGCTTGCACGCTACCGAAGGCCAGGCTGATGTTATCGACCCTGAGCAATACCTCACTAGACAGGCTATCGATCGTCATCGG
>JAPUFZ010000288.1 GCA_027293245.1 Gammaproteobacteria bacterium | reverse complement strand
TTCCCCGTATCTCTATCACAATTATTTGTTTTAAACCAAAAAAAGCCGAGGCACAAGGCCCCGGCTTAATACTGATAACAACTTTATTATTAGTGTGAAGAACTCAGTACGGTATCACCAGACGGTATCCGAATTTCGTCTACCATGGCCTGGGTCTCTGCGTCGGGCTCAGGAGTCATCAACGAGACAATTACCATAGCAGCGAGACTTACCGGCATACCGATGATGGCAAAGCGCAGGTGGTCGATGCCGAACCAGATATCCATACCGCCCCATTGGATCATGTACAGATACCAGGTTCCGGTGAGGAAGCCCAATGTCATACCCGCGATAGCGCCCTGACGATTAGCACGCTTCCACCAGATACCCAGAACGATCGGGAAGAACAGACCGGAAGCGGCAAAGTCGAATGCCCAGGCCACTGCACCGAGTATACTGGTGAGTTTCAGACTCGCGACGAAAGCGGCTGCTGCACCTATACCCAGAAGTAGAACACGTGCAACCAGCAAACGGTGCTTGGTATCCGCTTTAGGATCGATGATCTTGTAGTACAGATCGTGAGACAGAGCGTTCGCTATCGCCAGCAAGAGACCGTCAGCAGTCGACATTGCTGCCGCCATACCACCGGCTGCCACCAGGCCTGAGATAACGTAGGGCAGACCCGCAATTTCAGGGGTAGCCAGCACCACGATATCGCCGCGCATAAAGAACTCGTTGAGTTGCAATATGCCGTCTTTATTGGCATCGATGATTTGCAGGAATCCGACGTTACTCCACTTCTGAATCCAGTCGAGCGCCTGCACATCGGCAATTGCCTTACCGATAATACCGGTCGCCAGGTTCGGATCGAGTATCTGCAACTTGGTAAAAGTAGCCAGCGCAGGTGCGGTGAAGTACAGCAGGAAGATGAACATCAGCGACCATGCAACCGATTGACGAGCTGCCTTAACCGAAGGAGTGGTGAAGTAGCGCATCAGGATATGCGGTAACGATGCAGTACCCGTCATCATACAGAACACCAGGGTGACGAACTTCCAGCTATCACCAGCCGCAGCATAAGGTACGCTCAGGGCCTTTAGACCCTTCTTCGCCCCCTCCACCGCTTCTAGCGAGCTCATGTTGTACATCGCTTCCAGCTCAGTGATACGTTGTACCGCGTCAACGTAAACGAACTGGGGAATCAGACCGAAGCCCTGCTTGTTTGACATCCAGAATACCGGCACCAGATAGGCGATGATCAGTACGATGTACTGGGCCACCTGGGTCCAGGTAACCGCACGCATACCACCGAGCATTGAGCAAAGCAAAATACCGAACAGGCCAAACCAGACACCGACTTCAAATGGTATCTGCAACGCGCGCGATGCGATGGTACCTGTGGCGTTGATCTGCGCTGTTACATAGGTAAACGAGGCCACAGACAGTACCACGACCCCGAGGAAACGCGGCAGCTTGCCACCGTAACGTGTGCCGATAAAGTCTGGAACGGTGTAGCAACCAAACTTGCGTAGATAGGGCGCCATTAAAGATGCCACCAGGATATAACCGCCGGTCCAGCCGACAACAAATGCCAGGTAACCGTGGCCACCGAAATAAATGCCGCCAGCCATCGCGACGAAAGATGCGCCAGACATCCAGTCGGCCGCCGTCGCCATACCGTTGAATACCGCCGGTACCTGTCGACCCGCAACATAATAGGCATCAACCTGCATTGTCCGCGACAACCAGCCGATGCCAGCATATATAGCGATGGTAAAGGCTACAAACAGTATCCCGATCGTATCAGAACCAACCCCCATTTGTTCGAGGATTGCCATCAACAATACGAACGCCAGGAACCCGCCGGTATACATCCCGTACACCTTTGGCAGGTTATCTATGAAACTACCTGATTTAGTAGAATTATCATTTGGCATGGCTTATTCCTCCTCGGCAAAACCGCAGTCAAGGTCGATAGCATGTTGTGCTTTGACGAACCAGAACAGGGTGATTACAAAAACGACTTCCGAACCCTGTGCTGCCATGTAGAAGCCAAGAGGAAAATCGAGAAAAGTGAATACGTTGAGCGCGTCAGCATTCCAGTGAACTACAAAAGAAAAAATAAACCATATCGTCAGAGTGATGAACATCAGCTTTCGGGTTCTTTGCCAATGCTCCTCTCTCCTGGAAGTATCTGTATTCATAACATCCCCCTAATAAGTGGAAAAAAATTGAACTAAGCTTATGGTTATGCGTTAAATCTTGTGGTTATGCGTTAAATTTATAAGTCTATTTATTTTCGCAGGCGTAATATCTCACATGTATTTGCAATATTACAGGGCAAAACTCTGCTAATATGGCCGAGTTGTCATTAATCTTCAAATATTTTTACCAACTTCCTGTTAACTGTTACTAAAGGTAACAAAACCTCGAATCGCACCGTGAAAGCTCTTAAAACTGTTAAAACACTCCTGGCTCTAATCAGGTCTCCCACTGCGAGGCATTCGGTGGGCCACTATTTTGGCCTTGGTAAAAATAAAAACCACGCCAGAATTGAAGATGCCGATGCCCTGGCTCTATTCATTAACACCCGAGCCAGCCACGTTTCCCAGACTTCGTTGTATGGTTATTTGAGAACCCGCGCCGGTACCCGCTTCCCCGAGCTTTTTAAAAATCCTGACATCCTGATTTCGATCAATATTGCAAAATGGCATATCTGGCTGGCCTGCGTGTCAGACCTTTGCATCTTTATCGGTCAACAAATGCATCAGTCTGGTCGCGATCCAGCTGAAATTGAATCGCTGATGTCATCCATGCTTGATCGCATATTGCAGCAAACTGAAATTTCGGCTGAGGCGGGTGAGGACATCGAATCGGCACTAGAGAAAGCAGACCAGCGAATCAAAACCTGCGACTGGTCGCAAGAACGCGACGATGACACGATATTCAGTCAGAGCCCGACGGCCCTGTACTACTGGTCACCCATCGCCGATGAATTAAAACAGAGAGATGAAATCATCGTCCGCAATTCGGTCCGTTTCCGCTGGATCGAGATAAGACGCAGTGTGCGCCAGCAGTTGGATATTGAACTAATTTTTCAGAACGAGTCCAGGCCGCAGCAGCCTGCCGCGGTTGACGCGTTATAGTCTGAAATCAGCCAGTCGCCCGTTAACCATATGTACTGACGCCCGATTAAGGTACATCAAAACTGGCCCAGGGACGGATTACCCATACCTGCCTGGTAAAGGTTGAGAAATATCGGGACCCGTTACCGCCCGTAACAGCGTTTGATCCACCAGTCATCGTCGAACGGTAAACAAGAGGTACCGGCTAGGGTCGAACCCGCATTATCACCTGCTTAACCGATTGACTTCCGGGAAAGTTACTCAATTCGGATTCAACCTGTTTTTTTATATTGGGACTAACCGAATTGCGCGCGCAGGCCCAAAATTTATCGAAAAGTGATTCCCTGTTTAGAGGGAGTTCGGGGCTGCCCCGAGAATAAAGAATGGTTTTCTCTATAACACTCCCATCTTTGAGCGCGACGCGGATGGTATCGGGTGCCTCTGGTGAAAGATCTTCAAGGTTTGGGTCGGTTTCGTAGGGATTTAGCTTAACCCGGGGCATCATGCTTTGAACAGCCGCGTCCGATATCATTTCTTCGCTAAAGTGTTGAACGCCTGCCGATCGAAATAGCGCTGCGATTGACAGGCAGAAGGGAAAACTGAATCTGGCTTCCATCGTATTTCCAGGAATTAAAAACCTGGCTACTTTCGCATGTCTATCGGGCAGGTCGAATTCAATCGCTTTTATGTTCGCCGGGTCCAGGTTATTTTCCGTTGTCAGATTGATCATTCCATCAATTGCGCGCGCAGTAT
>JAPUFZ010000287.1 GCA_027293245.1 Gammaproteobacteria bacterium | reverse complement strand
TTCGATTTGGGTTATCATATGCAGGCAAGAAAATGGCTGCAGGATAACGAATGGCGAGTGACCACGAATGTATTATTCGCCGCGTGGTATTCGCCAATGGTCGCAGCAAGGCTTTTATTAATGGCCATAACGCACCACTTTCCCAGCTTAAAAGTTTGAGCCAGTTAATGCTCGATCTACACGGGCAGCACGAACATCAGTCATTGCTCAAGTCCCAGGTACAGCAACAACTACTTGATACCTATATGGGCGATCACCAACTGACTAGAGACGTGAAGCAAAAATATAAAGACTGGCAAGCGACGAAAATGAGATTTGAGCAATTAAAGCTTGGCTCGATTGAACGCGAACAGCGCATAGATTTACTCAACCTGTATTGTCAGGAGCTAGCCAGTTTAAGTCCTGTCGAGGGCGAAATTGAAAACCTTCAAACCGAATACGCACGTTTGTCGCATGCCGGCCTTTTACTCGAGAACACCTCCAAAATTCTGGGGCTACTCTACGATAATGATGAAAATACAGTACAGGGATTACTCAGCGACTGCGAACAAACACTGGCAAATCAATTAATCCACGACAAAGCCCTGTCGACCAGCCACGAGTTAATCAGTAATGCATTAATTCAGATACAAGAGGCCAGTAACGAACTCCGAAACTATCAGGGATCCATAGACCAGGCCCCGGAGCGCCTCGACTGGTTAAATCAACGTATAGCCAGTACTCAGGATCTGGCACGAAAACATCACGTACCAATTGAACAATTGCCCGAACTGACCCGGGAACTCAACAATGAACTGGAGACATTGGTAAATAGTGAAGAGAATGAGGAAGAACTGCAACGCGAGCTTGAACAAAATAAGAGTGTTTATTTAAATTCAGCTAACCAGCTGTCTACAAAGAGGCAGGAAACCGCACTTTCTTTATCCGTGCAAATTACCCGGGTAATGCAACAACTGGGTATGCAGGGGGGCCAATTTTCGATTCGGGTTGATGAACTGGAAAGCGAGACCGGTTTCAAAGCATCCGGCATCAATTCTATTAGCTACCAGGTCAGCGCTAACCCGGGGCAGCCATTAAAGCCTTTGAACAAGGTAGCCTCGGGGGGCGAGTTGTCCCGAATCAGTCTGGCTATACAGGTATTACTGTGTGAATCGTCCAGGATCCCAACGCTCATATTTGACGAGGTCGACAGTGGCGTCGGTGGTGGGATCGCAGAAATTATAGGTAAAAAGCTTCGATTACTGGGACAAAATCGTCAGGTTTTTTGTGTCACCCATTTACCCCAGGTTGCGTCGCAGGCACACAACCATTTTCGCGTGGATAAATCCCAGAAATCGGGTAGCACGACAACCGAGGTGACTGCGCTTACGGCTGATCAGCGACTCGAAGAGATTGCACGAATGCTCGGTGGCATCACCATTACCGAACAAACCAGGGCTCACGCCAGCGAAATGATTGCCGAACTTTAACTATTTACCTGGCTAGCTATTTACTTGGCCTCGTCGTCAAACCGACCGTATAAAATCATCGTGTGCTCAGTGATGGTGAAATTATATTTACTGGCAATTTCTTGTTGGCGCCGTTCGATGACTTCGTCATAAAACTCTACTACCTTGCCACTTGAGATATCGACCAGGTGGTCATGATGCTCCCCATCATTAATCTCAAATACTGCATGCCCGCCGTCAAAATGGTGGCGGGTCACCAGGCCGGCTGCCTCGAACTGGGTCAAAACGCGGTACACCGTAGCCAATGCAATATCTCCACCCGAATCGAGCAGCATCTTGTATATATCCTCGGCTTTCAAATGCCTGTCATCGGAGCTTTCAAGCAATTCCAGAATCTTCATTCGTGGCAAGGTGAGCTTCAGCCCCGCATTTTTAATATCAGATGATTCCATAATTTAGTCACTCTAAAGAATTGCAGCTTTATCAGCAGGCCAGTATTATCGGCGCTCGCCACTCACCCTGATCAAGATAAATGAATTTTCGCCTGTTTATATTTGTGACCCTGTTAGCTTCGATTGTAACATTGTCCGCCTGTGTCTACCGCCTGGATATCCCTCAGGGTAACAGGATTGATGCCGGGGTTATAGCACAGCTCGAAATTGGAATGACCCCGCGACAGGTAGAATTCCTGCTTGGTGAGCCGGCAATTGCGGACCCTTACCACCCCGAAGTCTGGCACTATATCTATTATTTTAAATCTGGCGACGATAAGTCGATAGAAAAGCGAGTCATGATCCTGCGCTTTACCCAGGATCAACTTTCTTCGATCGAAGGATCACTGGACGGCAGCTAACCTGCAATTTGCAACAGAATCCCGGATGCCGTCATGCGAGAAACCGACGCAGGACAGATACGGTTGAATGCTGGGCTTCCCTCAATTCCAGACGTTTTACCCCTTAACCGCACCACCGCCTTTTTTAGTTTTCAAACCCTTTGCGGCCCTCTGACGACGCACTTCCTTAGGGTCAGCAATTAAAGGCCGGTAAATTTCGATTCGATCACCATCCACCAGAATGTAATCTTCTGCGATAGATTTACCGAATACGCCGAGATCGCAGGTATCAGGATCGATTTCAGCAAAATACTGCTTGATACCAGATTGTCTCACAGCCTCCCTCGGTGAAATTCCAGGGTCAACTTGACACTCGATAATTTTCTGCAGTTCGGGTGTTGCATAAGCGATTTCGATCATCGCTTTATGATTCACAATTATTTACCTGGTGTGCACGTTTGCAAAAACTATCGACCATCGTATTTGCGATACGGGAAAAAACCGCTGCTATCAATACCTTACCTATACCACTGGGAAATTCGAATTCCAGGTTGAGCATAATCCTCGAGCCCTGATCATCATAATCAGTAAACTCCCAGCTACCTTCGAGTCGTTTAAAGGGCCCGTCCAACAACTCTATTTCGATCTTTTTATTTTTCACCAATACGTTTCGGGTAGAGAACCAGTGGTTTACCCCGGTTTTCTTCATCAATATCGAGGCCTCCATCAAACTGTCGCTCTGAAACAGTATTTTCGCATCCGCACACCAGGGCAGGAACTCGGGGTACTCGATCACATTGTTCACCACTTCATACATGGTTTGGGCCGGATAAGGCATCAGTGCGCTACGATTAATAATGGTCATGGGTCAAATTATTCCCCATGCATCGAGTGCTACAATCATCAACAAAACCGGTGTGATGTATCGGATAATGTAGTTCCAGATTTCATACCAGTACTTACCCGGCATGCCAAACTCCCTGTGACTGACTTCGCGCGGGATAACCCAGGCTACAAAAAGGCATAGAAAAAGTGCGGCTAGCGGCTGAATGACATGGCTGGATAGAGCCACCATGACATCATGAAATCCGGCATTATAAACGATGCGAATAGCTTCTCCCCCATAAAACAGGGCTACAGTAAGACCGTCGCCATTCCAGACACTGAAGGAAAATATTGAACCCAGACCGAAAGTCCAGATAGCCATACCCAACAATACGACGGATTTAATCCGACTGTAGGAGAATTTTCGCTGGATATAGCTCACCGGTCCTTCCATCAGAGCGAGCGACGTAGTAAGTGCCGCTATGGTTAACATCAT
>JAPUFZ010000286.1 GCA_027293245.1 Gammaproteobacteria bacterium | reverse complement strand
ACCGCTTTCGGCGCCAGTACGAAGGGCTTCGTGCGGATTTCCTATACGACCGGCGAAGGGGAGCTGGAAGAAGCCTGCCAACGCATGGGCAGATTTGTTGAATCGTTACGACCCATCAGTCGACTGGCTTAATCAAGACATGGAGAATACCGCAATATACAGTTTCATTGACCTTGATCGATATCCGATTAATGATCTCGCTGGGGTTGCAGGACAACGACTGGTCGAAGAGTCACGCACAGCACTTGACCAGGATGGCTCGTGTACGATGCCAGGATTCGTACATCAGTCAACTGTTGCTGAAATGGCTGCTGAAGTCAGCACATTGCAGCACCTGGCTTACCCAGGACCGACCGAAGTCACGCCTTACTTCTTTAATTATGACCTGGACGGCGGCGCTGATGTAGCTGACGACCATCCTTTAAAATGTAAAGGCAAACGCAAATTATCGCAGGTGGCTGCAGATTTGATTCCCAGTCATCTGATGCTCTCCCGGCTTTATTACTCCACTGTACTCACTGATTTCCTGGCAGCGATACTGGAGCAGTCTGTTTATCGTAGTCAGGACAGGTACCAGTCGCTGAATATTTCAATGATGAATGCTGGAGGTTGCCAGCAATGGCATTTCGACTCCGGTCCGATGGTTACCACACTCCTGTTACAGGCGCCTGAGGCTGGCGGAATATTTGAATACGTGCCGGAACTAAGATCGGACGATAGTGAAAATTTCGAACAGGTGCAGCAGGTACTTGATGGTGATTCGAACCGGGTCAAGCGGTTAAAACTGGAAGCCGGCACACTCAGTCTGTTTCGTGGTCATTATTCGATGCATCGGGTGACCGAAGTGGAGGGCAGCCGAACCCGATTTCAGGCCATACTGGGATTTTCTACCACCCCCGGTCTGCAGGGAAATCTCAAATCCAGTATTTTGCACTACGGGCCCCGTGTGACCCGCATCGAAAACCGGGAGCATTAAATGCACGTGGTTACCCGCTATGTCTGAGAATGATCATAAAAAGCGTTGCTGGTGGTGCGGGGACGACGAGCTCTACCAGCGTTATCACGACAAAGAATGGGGCGTGCCGATACATGACGATCATCAATTATTTGAGTTTCTGTGCCTGGAAGGAGCGCAGGCCGGACTGAGCTGGATTACCATTTTACGAAAACGTGAGAACTATCGCCGTGTTTTTGACCGTTTCGATGCGCACAAGATAGCAAACTATGATGCGGCTAAAATAGCCAGCCTGCTGTCTGACCCAGGTATCGTACGAAACAAACTCAAGGTCAATGGCTTTGTCAAAAATGCACGCGCCTATCTCAAGATGCTCGATCAGGGAGAATCTCTGGACAGTTATTTATGGAATTACGTCGACGGTGTGCCGGTACAGAATAACTGGCAAACAATGTCGCAAATTCCGGCTAATACGCCAGTTTCTGACGCGATGTCCAAAGACCTGAAAAAGCGCGGATTCACCTTCGTCGGTAGCACCATCTGCTACGCGATGATGCAGGCGGCAGGCCTGGTAAACGACCATATCACTGAATGTTACCGTCATGACGAACTCAGGCGTTAATTTACCTTGAATATCGGTAGCAAAGGCACATCCCGCTTTCAAACTATTGATCTTGTTCCCTATATGATGGTATTTACTGTCGGGATTACCTGGGGCGTGACCTTTTCGCTCGCACGTATTGCAGCCGAGGCAGGCGCGCATCCGATTGGCCTGGCGTTCTGGCAGGCTGCCGGTGGCGCTCTGGTACTGTTGCCGGTTTGTCTTTATCGAAAAGTGCTACCCCGGATCAACTGGCAAAACTGCAAGCGTTATATGGTCATCGCACTCGCTGGTACAGCCGTACCGGGTACTTTCTTATTCTATGCGGCATCGCGTGTACCTTCTGGAATCCTGGCAATTACTGTCTCGCTGGTACCGATGCTGACTTATGTATTTGCCTTGATTCTAGGCATCGATAAATATGCGAACAAGCGTTTTGTCGGTATTATGCTTGGATTTGGTGCCATTTTGCTCCTGTCGCTGCCGGAAAGCAGTCTGCCCGATCCGGGCATGGTGAAGTGGATGTTGCTGGCGTTATTGGCAAGCGTGTTTTATACGATAGAGAACATCTACGTCGATATCAGCATTCCACAGGGTACCGATCTGGTTGCATTATTGGCGGGCGGACTTTGTGTCGCAGCCCTGTTACTCGCTCCAATTGCCTTTAGTCAGTCAGCATTTGTAACGCCTCAATATCCGTTTACCGAGGTCGAGTGGGCAATTATTGCCATGGCCTTTGTCAGTAGCACGGCCTATGCGTTGTTTTTTTATATTGTGAAAAAATCTGGCGCGGTGTTTGCCAGTTTGGTGGGTTATGTCATTACCCTGGCGGGGGTATTCTGGGGAATGTTATTCTTTGGAGAGTCCCACTCGATCTGGGTCTGGGCTGCGCTGGCGACCATGTTAGTCGGAATGGCAATGGTGACGCCGCGTGAGAAACCTGTTTTATGATAAATGATACTCATGATAGGGGAGCTATCAATGTTAAAAGCTGACATTCAATATCTGGCAGAAGGTGGCGACGATACGGTTTATTTAGCCTCGAGTGCGGGTGGAAATGCTAACTTTTCAGTCAATAAGCCGATGGAAACCCTGAATTTGGAGGTAGACGATGCCCGTGATCGCAATATTGATCAGGAGCGAGATTCGAAAACCGGCCTGCCATCCTGCGGGTTCATGCTGGTCGATGCACCGTCAGCCGTGAGTAATTATCTTGATGAACAACAAATCAGCGAAATCTACGAAGTCGAAGTCACAGAATTACTCAAATCGATTACCGGTGCCAGTCGCGTACACATTTTTGATCATACCGTACGTGCCTCCGACGCCGGGATTCGCGAAACCAAGCAAACCAGGGAGCCATCGACCCTGGTACACAATGACTACACGGTAAATTCCGGCTTTATCTGCTTGCGGGAAAACCTCGGAGACGACGCGCAAATGTTGAAACAGGGGCATTTCCAGATTATTAACCTGTGGAGACCTCTGGTCGGCCCGGTACAAAGCTGGCCACTCGCGCTTTGCGATGCACGAAGTGTTGACAAGGCCGATATGGTAATAACCGAGCGGCGCTCGCCAAGCCATGTCGGTGAAATCAGCCTGGCTACCTATAACCCGGATCATCGGTGGTTTTATTATCCAGAGATGAACCCTGAAGAAGTGCTAATTTTCAAGACTTTTGACTCCGAAAACGCGG
>JAPUFZ010000285.1 GCA_027293245.1 Gammaproteobacteria bacterium | reverse complement strand
GTGATTCCCGGATTGATGATGGCCGGACTGTTCATTATCTATATAGCCGTTCGATGCCGTCTACAGCCCGAGCTTGGCCCGGTATTACCGAAGGCGGAGCGCGATATACCGTTGATAGAAAAATTGCGCCTGTTGCGTGCGGGTTTGTTACCACTTCTGATCTTTGCGGCGATGATGGTACCATTCGTCAACGGCTGGACCAGTCTAGTCGAGAGCTCGGCCATCGGTGCGATGACCGCCTTTATGATGGCCGTGATCAAGGGCCGTATGACACGCGAAGTGCTCGAAACCTCGGTGCGCCGGACTTTGGGTATTTCCTGTATGTTCATGTGGATCATTCTGGCGGCACTCGGCTTCGGTGCCGTGTTCGATGGTCTGGGTGCTGTAAAGGCAATTGAAAACCTGTTCACCGATCAACTCGGTATGGATCCCTGGACGATTCTGATTTTAATGCAACTGTCATTTATCGTAATGGGAACCTTTCTCGACGATACCGCGATGCTGGTAATCGTCGCGCCACTTTACGTACCCCTGGTAGGTGCGCTGGGATTTGATTTGATCTGGTATGGCATACTCTACACGATTACCACGCAAATTGCCTACATGACGCCGCCTTTTGGCTACAACCTGTTTCTAATGCGTGCCATGGCACCTCCCGAGATCACTATACGGGATATCTATGGCTCCATTCTTCCTTTTGTAATTGCCATGATCGTCGCGTTAACACTGGTAATGATGTTTCCCCAAATCGCATTATGGCTACCCGAGACTATATACGCCCGTTAACACGAGTACACTATAACGGCGAATAGAGTACAGTACTGTTTAGTTAACAACCAACAGGAGAAATATATGACCGACAGTAAAAAAAACAATAGAAGAAAATTTTTAAAAACCGCAGGCGCTGGCCTCGCTGGTGCCGCAACCCTGAGTGCACCGGCGATACATGCGCAGAGTAAAACCACCATCAAATGGCGTCTGCAAACCTACGCAGGCCCGGCACTGGCGGCCCATGTTATCAAGCCGGCAATCGATTCGTTTAACAAAATCGCCGGAAGTGACATGCAAATAGAGCTGTTCTCTGCCGATCAGCTTGTGCCCACCGGTGAACTTTTTCGCGCCATGCAAAAAGGCACCATCGATGCGGTTCAATCGGATGATGACTCGATGGCGTCACCGACCGAGGTGACCGTGTTCGGCGGCTACTTCCCGTTCGCAAGCCGATATTCGCTCGACGTTCCGGTTTTATTCAATCAATATGGTTTGAATGAAATCTGGGACGCTGAGTATTCCAAGGTGGGCGTTAAACACATTTCTGCGGGTGCCTGGGATCCCTGTCATTTCAACACCAAGGAACCAATCAACAGCCTCGCCGATCTGAAGGGACTGCGCGTGTTCACGTTTCCTACCGCGGGACGGTTTTTGACACAGTTCGGAGTGATTCCGGTCACCCTGCCGTGGGAAGATATCGAGGTAGCGGTGCAGACCGGGGAACTGGATGGCATTGCATGGTCGGGTATCACCGAGGACTACACTGTAGGCTGGGCGGATGTGACTGACTACTTCCTCACCAATAACATTTCCGGTGCCTGGGCGGGTTCGTTTTTCGCCAACATGGATCAGTACAATGCGTTACCGGATAACCTCAAGGAACTGCTCAAGGTGACCATGGATAGCTCGCACTATTACCGCCAATGGTGGTACTGGGGTGGCGAAGCTTCTCTACGCGTGAACGGTACCAAGTTGAAGCTAACCACGATACCGGATGACGAGTGGGCCACGGTAGAATCAGCCGCGATCAAGTTTTGGGACGAAATTGCAGCAGAGTCACCGACCAAGGCAAAAGTGGTGGGTATCTTCAAGGAATACAATGAAGTTATGAATAAAGCCGGCCGTCCGTATCGCTACGGTTAATTTAGTTTCGCTATAGCTAGTCAAAAACACCCCGGCGCGCCTGGCGTCGGGGTGGTTCCTGGCGGGGTCGACGAAAGCGGTCGGACTGCCAGGGATGCAATAATAAATTCCTCCCGATATTTATTCCAGGTTAAAATTGGCGGCAACAGGCCCACTGACACCGTTAAGATAAAAATAAAGGTTATTCATATGACAGGCATGCTCACACTTGAAGAATTAAAAAAAGAAGTGCTCGAGGGCACGATTGATACCGTGCTCGTCTGCCTGGTCGACATGCAGGGTCGATTAATGGGCAAGCGTTTCCAGGCACAGTTTTTTGTTGATAACGCCTGGCAAGAAACGCATAGCTGTAATTACTTGCTCGCCACTGATCTGGAAATGGATACTGTCACTGGTTACAAATCCACCAGTTGGGAAGCGGGTTATGGCGACTATGTAATGAAACCGGATTTATCGACGCTGCGACGCACACCCTGGCTGGAAGGTACGGCGCTGGTGTTGTGCGACGTACTCGATCACCACACTCACGAAGATGTGCCACATTCACCGCGGGCGATTTTGAAAAAACAGGTGGCACGCATCGATGCGCTCGGCATGAAAGCGATGATGGCCACCGAACTGGAGTTCTTCCTGTTTGAAGACAGTTATGAATTGTCACAGGAAAAGGGTTATCGCGACCTGAAAACCATCGGCGCCTACAATGAGGATTACCATATTTTCCAGACCACCAAGGAAGAGAACGTGATGCGTGCGATTCGTAATGGTTTGCAGGGTGCCGGTATGACGGTCGAATGCTCCAAGGGCGAGGCTAGCTCGGGTCAGGAAGAAATCAATGTGCTGTATGACGAAGCACTGACCACGGCCGATCATCACGCGATCATCAAGAATGCCTGTAAGGAAATTGCCTGGAGCAAGGGCAGGGCGTTAACCTTCATGGCGAAGTGGTCATATACCCATGCGGGTAACTCCTCGCATGTGCATCAGTCACTGTGGAGTGCCGATGGCAAGCATTCGCTGTTTTATGATCCGGATGCGCCCCACGGCATGTCGGCAACCATGTGCCACTACCTGGCTGGATTGCTCAGTCACGCCGGCGAGATCACCTATTTTCTTGCTCCCTACATCAATTCTTACAAGCGCTTTGCAGAAGGCACATTTGCGCCGACCAATGCCATCTGGAGCCTCGACAATCGCACCGCCGGATATCGGCTTTGCGGAGCAAACAGCAAGGCGATTCGAGTCGAGTGTCGGGTCGGCGGCGGCGATTTGAATGCGCATCTTGCGGAGGCTGCACTACTCGCTGCCGGTCTCGACGGTATCGAAAATAAAATGGAACTGGAAGATGCCTTTGAAGGTAATGCTTACACGGGTGAATCAGAACGCGAGATCCCGAAGACCCTGCGCGATGCCGCCACCGCATTGAATGGATCGGCCATGTTGCGTGCTGCCCTTGGTGACGATGTGATTGATCACTATGTACACGCCGCCGAACACGAGCAATCCGAATACGACCGGCGTGTCACCGACTGGGAAGTGGCGCGCGGATTCGAACGCGCCTGAATTCCGAGTATTTCCAAAAAGGGATTCTCTGCAGGCATGGTCTGGGTGTAAACTGCGCGGGTTATTCAGCAACCGTCATCCCGGCTTCCAGTTTCGTCATACCGGTACCTTATCAAGTCCGGCATGACGAGACCCGGTGTCCATTCATGATGGAACTCAGAATATTGACGTTAACAACGTTTTAATGGATCCCGGCTCGGAGGCCGGGATGACGAATAAATTGAATTGTATTTTCAAAGGTCAAAATAAATGGCAACCATCCAATGTATATCACCGGTCGACGGTAGCGTTTATGTCGAACGCGAAACCGCCGGCCCGACAGAAATCCAGGCGGCGTTAACTGCTGCTGTAGCAGCGCAAAGGCGCTGGAAAAATACACCGATCGCCGAGCGTCAGGCGCTTTGCAGCAAGGCAGTCGATGCCTTCGTCGCGCGCAAGGCAGAAATTGCCGAGGAACTGAGCTGGCAAATGGGTCGACCTGTTTCGCAGGCGCCTGGCGAAGTCGCCGGTTTTGAAGAACGCGCGCGCCATATGATAGAGATTGCCGATACTGCGCTTGCCGATATCAAACCCGATGAAAAAGATGGCTTCACGCGTTATATCATACGTGAGCCTCTCGGTATCGTGTTCGTGATCGCGCCGTGGAATTTTCCTTACCTGACCTCGGTAAACGCAATCATGCCCGCACTATTAGCCGGTAATGCCGTGCTGCTCAAGCATTCGGCTCAAACACCGCTCTGCGCGGAACGTTTGCATCAGGCATTTGCCGAGGCGGGTCTGCCAGAGGGCGTATTTCAATACCTGCACCTGACGCATAGCGATACTGAAAAAGTGATCCAGTCGCCCGAGATCGATTTCGTTGCCTTCACCGGATCAGTGCCGGGTGGTGAAATGGTCGAACGTGCCGCGGTGGGTCGTTTTATCGGCGTTGGTCTCGAACTCGGTGGTAAGGACCCGGCCTACGTTCGCAAGGATGCCAACTTGCAACACGCCATCGAAACCGTCACCGATGGCGCAATATTTAACACCGGGCAATCCTGCTGTGGCATCGAACGCGTCTATGTCGACGAATCGGTATTTGACGAATTTGTCGAGGGCGTAGTGGCATTAGCGAA
>JAPUFZ010000284.1 GCA_027293245.1 Gammaproteobacteria bacterium | reverse complement strand
AAGCTTATATCGATGCTTCTGCCTATGGGCGCGACGAGTACGACGGTCAATTGACACGCCGCACCGGTGCGCTGATCGCCCGCAGTCCGGCCGCGCGGGAACTTGTGATGAATCCAGTGACGCTAGGCACGGTAAAAGAATTTTTGCGTCACGCCACGGCGATACAGCTTCATACTACGCAAATCATTTCCATCAGTCCGGGTGAAACGCAACAGAAACTGCATCGCGATGAAATGGCTTTCGATTTTTTTCCATTCCCGCCCGACTACCACGTGCAATGCAATACTTTATGGGCCCTAACCGATTTCACCATCGAGAATGGCGCGACCCACCTGTGTCCCGGCACATCGACTATCGACGACGAAGACGCGGCCATGGCAAACCCAGTCCAGGCAGAGATGCGCCGCGGAGCCTGTCTGTTTTACGATGGCAAAATACTGCACGGTGGTGGCGCCAATACAAGCGATGAAGACCGCCGGGGCGTGAACCTGACCTACTCCGTCGGTTGGGTTCGGCAGGAAGAAAACCAGTATTTGGCCTGTCCAGCCGAAATAGCCCGAACCCTCAACGATGATCTGCTTCGCTTAATGGGCTATCAGGCGGGTGCGTTCGCAATGGGGTACGTTGGCGACCTGCAGGACCCGCTTGCAGTACTGAAGGGCACCGACGAGAAAGTCAAAATTATAGGCGAGTTTGCCGATCGCAATATGAACGCCAGAGAGTTTGTTAAAGAGTAGCGTCGTGGAATTTGACCTTTAATCAGGCACTTTGCGTGGCGAGTGGCCGGTATAACTCCAGATCATGTCGCGCGGGATAGGCCCCTTATTGCGCCCGCCCTGTTGCATCTGCTCCCAGGCGTGGGCGAGGATGCCAACCGAACGCGAGAGGCAGAATAATCCACGCGCGAGCGGCGCCGGAAACCCCAGTTCGGCGTAGATAACCGCGGTCGCGCCATCGATATTCATCGGGATGCGGCGCCATCCCTACCCTGCCCGATTTCGAAACAGTACAGCGATTTATCGACGCGCAGGTATAACCGACCCACTCAATCAAATATAATCACATCATGAATACTCAAAAAGATTCTCGCTTCGTTAGCCGCCTGACCCGCGAAACCCTGGCGCTGGTACTTGCTGGGGGGCGAGGTTCCCGACTTTATGAACTTACTGACTGGCGCGCCAAACCCGCAGTACCGTTCGGTGGCAAATTCCGCATTATCGACTTCCCGCTATCGAATTGTATCAACTCGGGTATTCGTCGGGTCGGGGTGCTAACCCAGTACAAGGCGCACTCGTTGATTCGCCATCTGGTTCGCGGCTGGAGTCGTTTCGATAGCGAGCTTGACGAGTTCGTAGAAATTCTCCCCGCCTCGCAACGCGCCGGTGGCGAATGGTATCAGGGCACCGCCGATGCGGTGTATCAAAACATCGATATAATGCGCGCCCACAAACCCAAATACGTGCTGATATTGTCGGGCGATCATATTTACAAGATGGACTATGGAAACATGATGGCCTTGCACGTGGAAAACAGGGCCGATATGACCGTGTCCTGTCTCGAAGTGCCAATCGAGGAAGCTGCCGGTGCCTATGGGGTACTGACCGCCGACGAATCGGGACGAATCGTTGAATTCAATGAAAAGCCCGCTGTACCCACGCCGATACCCGGTCAACCGGGACACTGCCTGGCCTCGATGGGTAATTACCTGTTCAATACAGAGTTTCTTTATGAGCAAATAATTAAAGATGCGGACGACCCTAAATCCGCGCACGATTTCGGTAACAACATTATCCCGTCAATCATCGGAAAATATCAGGTATACGCGCATCCGTTTCGCGATAAGGACACCGATAAACGCGCCTACTGGCGCGATGTCGGGACGTTGGATGCATTTTGGGAAGCTAACATGGAACTGGTAAATGTGTCTCCTGAATTGAACCTCTACGATCGGGACTGGCCGATTCTGACCCATCAGGCCCAGCTGCCACCCGCAAAGTTTGTATTCGATCTGGATGATCGCCGTGGTATGGCGGTGGACTCCATGGTCTCGGGTGGCTGCATTATTTCAGGAGCACAGCTCAAACGTTCGCTACTATTCTCTAATGTCAAGATTCATTCCTACGCCGAGGTTGTCGATAGCGTCATCCTGCCCGACGTCGAAATCGGCCAACACGCCCGGATCAACAAAGCCATCATCGATCGCGGATGTACCCTTGAAGAAAGCATGGTAATCGGTGAAGACCATGAGGCGGATAAGAAAAGAGGATTTCGCGTTACTGAACAGGGCGTCGTACTGGTTACTCCGGATATGTTGAACCAGCCGACTCACGCGCAGAGATAAGGAGTTTTCATGCATCGAGAAACGGTTGCCACTAATCCATTTAGCGATCAGAAACCGGGCACATCGGGGCTACGCAAAAAGGTTCGCGTGTTTCAGCAGCGGCATTATCTGGAAAGCTTCGTCCAGTCGATCTTCAATGCCCTGACAGCGAGCGGCGTGTCGCTTGACAACAGAACACTGGTCGTCGGTGGCGATGGCCGTTATTACAACCTCGAGGCCCTGCAGACCATTCTGAAAATGGCAGCAGCCAACGGTTTTGGTCGTGCCCTGGTCGGCCAAAACGGATTATTGTCGACCCCTGCGGCTTCCTGTGTAATTCGAAAACACCAGGCCCTCGGCGGAATTATTTTATCGGCCAGTCACAATCCGGCCGGGCCGGACGCCGATTTTGGTATCAAATACAATACCAGTAACGGTGGTCCGGCTTCGGAGGTTATCACTGAGGCAATATTTCAGAGCAGTTGTAAAATATCGGAATACTATACCCTCGATTCACCAGCTATCGACCTTACGCAAACTGGCAAGCTTACCCTGGCAAAAATGTGTGTCGAAATTTTCAACCCGGTTTCTGACTATGCGGAACTGATGGAACAACTATTCGATTTCGAGAAGATGCGCGAGTTGCTCACTTCGGGCTCGTTCAAGCTGTACTTCGATGCGATGAATGCAGTTACCGGCCCTTACGCCGAGGCAATTCTTGAAAATCGACTCGGCGCACCTGTTGGGAGTGTGCTGCGTGGTGAGTCGATGCAGGATTTTGGTGGTAAACACCCTGATCCCAATCTGACCCATGCACCCGAGCTGGTCGGAATGATGAATGGCCCGGAGGCTGCAGATCTCGGAGCGGCGTCGGATGGCGACGGCGATCGTAATATGATTCTCGGCCCGAATTTTTACGTCACGCCGAGCGATAGCCTGGCGGTACTGACCGCCAATGCTGCTCTGATCCCGGGATATTCTCATGGCCTCGCAGGTGTCGCCCGCTCTATGCCGACCAGCCTGGCGGTGGATCGCGTTGCGGCCGATCTCAATATTGACTGTTTCGAGACTCCAACTGGATGGAAATTCTTCGGCAACCTGCTGGATGCAGGCAAAGTCACCCTTTGTGGCGAAGAATCCTTTGGCACCGGCTCCAGCCATGTACGTGAGAAGGACGGGCTATGGGCAGTACTTTTCTGGCTTAATATACTGGCGGTACGAGGTGAGTCGGTCGCCGATATCCTGACCCAGCACTGGCGCCGATTCGGACGCAATTATTATACCCGACACGACTACGAATCCCTGGCAATCGACGGCGCAGAGGCTTTGACCGATGCCCTGCGTCACCAGACAACCAAATTGATCGGTAAGCGATTTGGTAATTACGAAGTTAAACTCGCCGATGATTTCAGCTACGTCGATCCTGTGGATGGCAGCATCTCCCAGCACCAGGGAATACGAGTACTTTTTCACGAGGGCACACGAATAATTTACCGCCTGTCTGGCACCGGCACCGAAGGCGCTACACTTCGAATTTATATCGAGCGCCACGAATCCGATTCTGCACAGCAAGCGCAGGATCCTCAAACGGCACTCAGCGAATTGATCGCTATCGCCTCGCAGCTAGCTGAGGTCAAGCACTACACTGGCCGCACTGCCCCAGACGTGGTGACTTAACAATCTATGGCCATGCATTCGTTAACCCAGACGGATATCTGGCAAGCTTTGGTGGATCATCAACGTTCGATCGAAGCTATTCACATGCGCGATCTGTTCACCGATGACCCACGGCGCGCTGAGAAGTTTTCACTCCATCTCGATAATCTGTTGCTCGATTACTCGAAAAATCGCATAACCGACGAAACCCTCGATCTGTTGTTAAAGCTGGCCCGTGAGACTCGAGTCGAGTGGCTGCGCGATCAAATGTTCGCCGGTGAACCTATCAACGTCACCGAGCAGCGGGCCGTTTTGCATATCGCCCTGCGTAAACGCACCAATAGCACAGTTTTAGTCGATGGCTCAGACGTGATGCCGGCAGTCAATAGGGTTCTGGCACAAATGCGCGAATTTAGCGACGCAGTTCGCAACGGTGGCTGGCCAGGTTATAGCGGCGAACGCATTAAAGACGTGGTGAACATCGGTATCGGTGGTTCCGACCTCGGGCCACTAATGGTTTGTGAAGCGCTGAAATCTTATCGGCATCCAGAACTGAAGCTGCATTTCGTGTCGAATGTCGACGGCACTCAAATCAGTGAAACACTCAAACTTTTGAGGCCGGAGTCAACCCTGTTTATCGTTGCCTCGAAAACCTTTACCACACAGGAGACCCTGACCAATGCGTATACGGCCAGGGACTGGTTTATGCAAAAGGTGGGTGATGAAAACGCTATCGCTAGCCATTTTGTCGCCGTCTCGACCAATACCGAACAGGCCGCAGCGTTTGGAATTGACACCGCCAATATGTTTGAGTTCTGGGACTGGGTAGGTGGCCGCTATTCGTTGTGGTCGGCGATCGGTTTGCCGATTGCGCTGGCCATCGGTATGGATCGATTTGAAGAAATTTTATGCGGCGCGCACGATATGGATCAGCATTTCCGAAAGGCTCCGTTACAACAAAATATGCCGGTATTACTGGCGCTGATCGGTGTCTGGTATCATAATTTTTTTGCTGCTGAGAGTTATGCGGTCGAACCTTATGATCAGTATTTGCATCGATTTCCCGCTTTTTTGCAACAACTCGATATGGAGAGTAACGGCAAATCGGTGAGCCGTGACGGCGAACCGATCGATGATTACACCACCGGAGCGGTGCTCTGGGGCGAGCCAGGTACCAATGGTCAGCACGCCTTCTTCCAGCTATTACACCAGGGCACAAGACTGGTGCCGGTAGATTTTCTGCTACCGATACAAAGCCACAACCCTGTCGGCAACCATCATAGTCTGCTAATGGCGAATTGCTTCGCCCAATCCGAGGCATTGATGCGCGGCAAGACGGAAATCGAAGCAAAGGCAGAACTCACCGCCCAGGGTTTGTCGGGCGAGGCGCTCGAGCAACTATTACCCCACAAGGTGTTTTCCGGTAACCGACCAAGCAACACGCTGCTGTTTCAACAACTTGATCCCCACACGCTGGGAATGCTGATCGCGCTTTACGAACACAAGGTATTCGTGCAAGGCGCGATCTGGAACATCAACTCGTTTGACCAGTGGGGCGTCGAGCTCGGCAAGCAACTCGCAGGCACCATCGCCGATGAAATACAAAACGATGTTGAAACCAGTTCGCATGACTCATCGACGAATGCTTTAATAAACTACAGCAATAGCTCGTCTAGTAGCCTTAAATAATGTCCCATATATTAATCATCGCTGCTGAAAACGACGCCCTGCCAGGCGGTAAGGTAGGCGGTATTGGCGATGTGGTCCGCGACATACCGAAGGCGCTGTCGAAGCGCGGCAGCACTATATCGGTGCTTACCCCTGCCTATGGTACATTGAACGAGTTACCCGGGGCCGAAAAGATGACCCGCCTCAAGGTAAGTTTTGGCGGAGTAGCGGAGACACTCGAGCTATACAGGGTAGCCGGTCGGGAAACGCTTGCCAATGTACATCATTACGTCATCGAGCACCCATTATTCAGTACCTGTGGCAAGGGTCAGATTTATTGCGACGATCTGGCTGAACGTCCATTCGCCACCGACGCAATCAAATTTGCACTGTTTTGCAAGGCGGCAGCCAGTGCAATCGTCAAAACCGCATTCGGCAAAATCGATGTGATACACCTGCACGACTGGCATGCGGCATTTCTACTGATCCTGCGCCGCTACGACCCGGTGTATAAGGCGTTAAAACGCATACGTTGCGTTTTTACCATCCATAACCTTGCCCTGCAGGGAATTCGGCCATTTGCTGGCGATGACTCATCTCTTCAGCAATGGTATCCAGACCTGAAGTATAAAACTGCACAGCTCGCAGATCCGCGCTGGCCAGACTGCGTTAACCCGATGGCAGTGGGCATACGCCTGGCCGATGCAGTACACACGGTATCGCCCTCCTATGCAGAGGAAATATTGCGTCCCAGCGAGGTCGCCGAGCTTGGTCAGTATGGCGGCGAGGGCCTGGAAAAGGATTTGCGTGCCGCGCAGACCGGGAATCGTCTATTCGGTATTCTCAACGGCTGCGAGTATCCCAAAAAACCCACAACCGCATTGGCTAACTGGGGGTCACTACTGGACCTGATGCATGACCAGCTATTGCTCATGGCCGCAGCGAATTCGACGCTCTCCAGCCCACTCTTTATTGCGCAAAAACGCCTGTCCGAACTAAGCAGAAGACGCCCCAAATTTATACTCACCAGCGTCGGGCGCGTCACCGAGCAAAAGGTTCGGCTGCTACGCCAGGCTACGAGTTCAAGTCGACCTGCATTAGAAGCTGTACTGCAAACACTGGACCAGAATGGTTTGCTGATTATGGTCGGAAGCGGTGACCCGGACTACGAACTATTTCTGGCCGAAACCGCAGCTCGAAACAATAATTTCATATTCCTGCGCGGCTACTCCGAAGAGTTGGTGAAGGCGCTCTACGAAATGGGCGATTTGTTCCTGATGCCAAGTTCATTTGAACCCTGCGGCATCAGCCAGATGCTGGCGATGCGTGCGGGACAACCTTGCCTGGTTCACCATGTCGGCGGACTACGCGATACGGTCGAAGATAATGTCACCGGTTTCACCTTTACCGGAAAAAACCCAACCGGGCAGGCCGACAATCTGATTGCTACTTTGCAGCGTGCGCTGGTCGCAAAGAGTAAACCAGAAAAATGGCAGGCCATGCGCAAGAAAGCAGCAGCAAAGCGTTTTAGCTGGACGGATAGTATCGACCTCTACCAGAAACAGCTCTACGAACTGACATAACTGCATACTGCATGGCGACGCTGAAACACAATATCGATACCATCGCGCTTGGCGTAAACCGAGACCCATTTAAGGTTCTGGGACCACGCAGCGCGCGAAAAAACTGGGTTGTTCGCTGCTGGCAGCCGCAGGCGCAGGCAGTCGAACTGGTGACCGTGGACGAAAAACCATTAGCGAAAATGAATCGCATCCACGCCGATGGGCTGTTCGAGGCGCGTCTACCCTTGCCTACGACAGACTATCGGCTTCGTCTGATCGAGCAGGGCAATAGTCGAGTAATCGACGACCCCTATCGGTTCCCTTCGCCGCTTGGCGATCTAGATCGTCACCTGATGCGAGAAGGCTCGCACCTGAAGCTGGACGATAAACTCGGTGCCAATTTAATTGAACTTGACGAAGTCAAAGGCGTGCACTTCGCGGTTTGGGCACCAAACGCCAGCCGGGTCAGTGTCGTCGGTTCATTCAACGACTGGGATGGCCGCCGTCACCCGATGCGTTTGCACCTCAATAACGGCGTCTGGGATTTATTTATTCCCGGCATGGGCTCGGGTGAGCTTTATAAGTTCGAACTACTCGATGCTGAAGGGGGACTATTACCCCTCAAGGCAGATCCTTTTGCGCGACGCATGGAGTCGCCGCCAGGCAATGCCTCGATTGTACATTATGACGATTACCAGTGGCAGGACGATAGCTGGATATCGAATCGAAGCGAGAAAAATACGCTCGATGGACCGATGGCGACCTACGAAGTTCATCTTGGATCCTGGCGACGAGGTAATAATAACAGTTTCTTAAGTTACCGTGATCTGGCATCAGATCTGGTCGCGTATGTACGCGAGATGGGCTATACCCATATCGAATTACTGCCGGTGACCGAACACCCTTTCGACGGGTCCTGGGGTTATCAGCCGATCGGTTTATTCGCACCGACCTACCGCTTCGGCAACCCCGAAGATTTCAAGTATTTTATCGATGCATGTCACCAGCAGGAGATAGGCGTGATCATGGACTGGGTTCCGGCGCATTTTCCGCGTGATGAATTTGGTCTGGGCCTGTTCGATGGTAGCCATCTGTACGAGCATGCCGATCCACGCCAGGGCGCGCATCAGGACTGGGGTACGCTGATATTTAATTTCGGCAGCGCCGAGGTAGTGAACTACCTGCTCGCCAGCGCCCTGTTCTGGATCGAGGAATTCCACATCGACGCCTTGAGAGTCGACGCAGTATCTTCTATGTTGTATCTGGATTACTCGCGTGAACCCGGTGAATGGCTACCCAATCAGTACGGTGGTAACGAAAATCTGGAGGCGGTCGCATTTTTACGCCGCATGAACGAACAGGTACACGCCCGGGGGGGCGTGACCATCGCCGAAGAATCCACTGCCTGGCCGCAGGTCTCACACCCGATCTATAACGGCGGACTGGGTTTTAGCTACAAATGGAATATGGGCTGGATGAACGACAGCCTGGCATTTTTCAAGGAAGACCCGGTTCATCGTAGCTATCACCATGATAAACTCACATTCGGACTGCTATACGCGTTTAATGAGAATTTTATCCTGCCGCTGTCGCACGATGAAGTTGTTCACGGCAAGAGTTCGTTGATTGGACGCATGCCCGGGAGCAGCTGGCAGGCGTTTGCTAACTTACGCCTTTATTATACGTTTATGTATGGCCATCCGGGCAAGAAACTATTATTCATGGGCGGCGAGTTCGCTCAGCAACGCGAATGGAACCACTCAACATCGCTCGACTGGCATCTGCTAGACCTTCCCTTACACGCGGGCATACGACAGCTGGTAAAAGACTTAAATCGGCTCTACCAGACTTCCCCGGCACTCTATGAAATTGATTTCGACGCTGGCGGCTTCGAATGGATTGATTGTAGTGATAACCAACAATGCGTGATTTCATTTTTGCGTCGCGGCAAAAACCCGGCCGAGTTAGTCGTCGTGGTGTGCAATATGACGCCCATAGTGCGGCACAATTACCGCATTGGTGTGCCCGCCGCTGGTCGGTACCGGGAGCGATTTAACAGTGATGCCAGCGCCTATGGTGGAAGTGGGGTCGGTAACCTGGGGGCAGTAAATTCCGAACAAATAGGTGCCCATGGACGTGAGCATTCACTAAACTTAAACCTGCCTCCGTTGGCGGCTTTGATATTGCAACTCGATTAAACCAATAACTAAAGCTTTTAATTGAAACTTATGACCAAGCAAAATATAGCTACCAGTGTAATCGATGAACTACCGCCACCTGGCCTGGATAGCGGGAGTCTGGCGCAGGATTTTCGGCGTTACTTCAGCCACACCCTGGGACGCGACAGCTACCCTACCTCACCGTACTATCAGTTCATTGCGCTGGCGATGACTTTGCGCGATCGATTGATGGAGGGTAGTAATAATACGCGTCATAACTACGAACAACACGATAGTCGTCGCGTATGCTATCTGTCGATGGAATACCTGCTGGGCCGAAGTCTGCGCAACACTGCGCTGAATCTAGACCTGAGCGACGCGCTCGCCGAGGCGCTTAACGAGCTCGGCCTTCGCGAAGAAGACATCGCTGCTCGCGAACATGATGCCGGGCTTGGTAATGGTGGCCTGGGTCGACTCGCAGCCTGCTTTCTCGATAGCTGTGCGACACTTGGTCTACCAGTAATCGGTTATGGTATCCGTTATAAATACGGCATGTTCCGCCAGGAAATCCTCGACGGCCACCAGATCGAAGAGCCGGACTCGTGGCTGCGCGACGGCCATCCCTGGGAGATTGAACGATCGGAATACCGGCAAGCGGTCCAGTTTGGTGGGCGCGTCGAGCATGATCTCGACGGGGCTGGTCGCAGCCATGCCCGGTGGGTGGATACTCACGACGTACTGGCTATGCCGTTTGACATTCCGATTCCTGGTTACCGTAATGGCACGGTCAACACCTTGCGGCTCTGGTCGGCCCTGGCCACCGACGACTTCGACCTGGAAGAGTTCAACGCCGGCAGTTATACCGAGGCGGTCGCAACCAAGATTGCCGCTGAGAACATTACCATGGTGCTGTATCCAAACGACGCGAGCGAAAATGGCAAAGAGCTCAGGTTGCGCCAACAGTATTTTCTTGCCTCGGCGAGTCTCAAGGACGTACTCCGTCAATGGATACACCGGCACGGCGAAAATTTTGATCGCTTCGCTGACAAACACTGTTTTCAATTGAATGACACGCACCCGAGCATCGCCGTTGCCGAACTCATGCGTCTGTTAATGGATGCCCACGACCTCGAATGGGACGCCGCCTGGGATATTACCAGTGCGACCATGGCCTATACTAATCACACCTTACTGCCGGAAGCGCTTGAGCGCTGGCCGGTGCGGTTGTTCCAACTACTGTTACCTCGAGTGATGGAAATCATCCGTGAAATCAATGCCAGGTTCATCGCCGAGGTCGCACATCACTGGCCGGATGATATAGAACGCCGACAACGCATGGCCGTGATCGAGGACGGTGCCGAACCGATGGTGCGCATGGCGCATCTCGCCATCGTCGGTAGCTATTCTGTGAATGGCGTCGCCGAACTTCATTCGGCATTGCTCAAGCGCGGCCTGTTTCGCGATTTTCATGAACACTGGCCGACCAAGCTGAACAACAAAACCAACGGCGTCACCCAGCGGCGCTGGCTCAAGGCCTGCAATCCCGAACTCGCAAAGTTGATCACTTCAACCCTCGGCGAGCGCTGGGTTACCGATCTCGACGAGCTCAACCGTCTCAGACCCTATACCGAAGATGCCGGGTTCCGCGAGCGATGGGCGATGGTGAAAAGCAGCAACAAGCAGAGGGTAGCAGCGCTAATCAAGCAGCAGTGCAAGGTTGAATTCGACACCGATGCTATGTTTGATGTTCAAGTGAAGCGAATTCACGAATACAAACGTCAGTTGCTAAATGTGCTCCACGTTATCCACTTGCTGTTACGCATTCGCAATGGCGACACTTCGAACTGGACACCGCGTTGCGTGATAATCGGCGGCAAGGCAGCGCCTGGCTACTTCATGGCGAAGGCCATCATCAAGTTGATCAACAATGTAGCGCAGATCGTAAACTCCGATCCGAAAACTGAAGGTCTATTGCGCCTCGCTTTCCTGCCTAACTACTGCGTCACCTCAATGGAGACGCTTTGTCCGGGCACAGATTTGTCAGAACAAATATCGACCGCAGGCAAGGAAGCATCCGGAACTGGCAATATGAAATTCATGATGAACGGCGCGCTCACTATCGGTACCCTTGACGGCGCCAATATCGAAATTCGCGATGCAGTGGGGCCGGAGAATTTTTTCCTCTGTGGGCTCAGTGCCGATGAGGTCGTCGCAACCCGACCGCGCTATGATCCAAAATCGATCATCGCTGCCGACGGTAATCTTGCCGAGGTTTTGAAAGCATTGCAAAGCGGGTTGTTCAACCCATCAGAGCCCGACATTTTCGACCCGATCGTTGGAGCCATTTTGAGTCCGCAAGACCCGTGGATGACGGCGGCGGATTTTGCCAGCCTCATCGCTGCCCAACGACAGGCGGCTAGCGTCTATCGGGATCGTGATCAGTGGACCCGGATGAGCATTCTGAATACCGCCGCGAGTGGTCGTTTCTCGTCTGACCGAACCATTAGAGAGTACAACACCGATATCTGGCGACTCGAACCGGTGCTGGTTGTCCCGCCCGGTAGCACATCAAGGTGATGCCGGTCCAGCGAGAAAAAGGCGTTTATTAAGTATGGTAATGCGCATAATGCCAGGGGCGCCGCTCCCGCTCGGCGCAAGCTGGGACGGGCAGGGGGTCAACTTCGCCCTGTTCTCTGCCCACGCGGAAAAGGTCGAGCTTTGCCTGTTCGATTCGAGCGGTAGTCGCGAGCTTGAGAGCATCGAACTACCCGAGGTGACCGACCAGGTTTGGCATGGCTACCTACCCGACTGTAAAGTCGGTACGATCTATGGTTATCGTGTCTATGGGCCGTATCAACCGAAAAGCGGTCACCGCTTTAACCATCACAAGCTATTGCTTGACCCCTATGCTAAACAGCTAACCGGCGCGCTCAACTGGTCTGATTCAGTGTATGGATACCGTGTAGATGACTCGAATGCAGATTTGAGCTTCGATTCGAGTGACAGTGCAAAGCAGGTTCCCAAGGCTGTGGTAGTCGACGAAACATTCGACTGGGGAGATGACCGACCTCCACAGATTCCCTGGTCGGAGACGGTGCTCTACGAAATCCATGCGCGTGGATTTACGATGCGCCATCCCGATATCACTGAATCGCTACGCGGAAGTTTTGCCGGGCTCGCATCTGCGCCGGTGATTTCGTATTTGAAAACACTGGGCGTGACGGCGATCGAACTGCAGCCAGTACAATCCTTCATCGATGATCATTTCCTGGTGAAAAAGAATCTAGGCAATTATTGGGGTTATAACACAATCGGTTTTTTTGCACCCGAGCAACGTTTTCTGGTGAGTAACAATCGTAACGAATTCAAGACACTGGTGAAACAGATACACGAGGCGGGCATGGAAGTGATACTCGATGTAGTCTACAACCACACCGCCGAGGGTGATCGATCCGGACCGACACTGAGCTTTCGAGGTATAGACAATGCGAGTTATTATCGCTTGCCAGACGATGACAAAAGCTCTTATATCAACGATACCGGTTGTGGTAATACCTTAAATCTAAACCACCCGCGTGTATTACAAATGGTGATAGATAGCCTGCGATACTGGGTGCTTGAAATGCATGTGGATGGCTTTCGCTTCGACCTTGCAGTGACTCTCGGGCGCGAAGCACATGGATTCGATCCCAACTGCGCTTTTTTTACCGCTATCCGTGAGGATTCCATACTATCGCAGGTTAAACTAATAGCAGAGCCATGGGATGTAGGGCCGGATGGCTACCAACTCGGCAATTTCCCCACTGGATGGGCAGAATGGAATGACCGCTTTCGGGACTGCGTACGCCGTTTCTGGCGTGGCGACCCCGATCAGCTTTCGGATCTTGCCCGCAGCATGCACGGTTCAAGCGACCTGTTTGAACACAATGGCCGTCGGGCCTCGGCAAGTATTAATTTGATCACCAGCCACGATGGCTTCACACTAAGCGACCTCGTGAGCTACAACGAACGCCACAATGAGGCTAATGCTGAAGCGAACCGCGATGGGCATAATGCTAACTTTAGCTACAACAACGGTATCGAAGGGCTTACCGATGATGCAACTATCTGCAGTCTGCGCGAGCGCCAACGCCGTAACCTTCTGGCAACTTTGTTTCTGGCACAGGGGACGCCGATGCTGCTCGCTGGAGATGAACTGAACCGCAGCCAGCAAGGCAATAACAATGCTTATTGTCAGGACAACGCAATCGCCTGGTTCGACTGGTCTGCACTTGAGCGCGAGACCGAATTTCTCGATTTCGTGCAGCGCCTGATCAAGCTTCGTACAGATTATCCGTTACTAGGTCGTGATCGTTTCGTCCACGGTGAAGAAAAATTTGCAGTAACTGATTTTGCCGATATTGAATGGTTTCATGTAGATGGCAAACCAATGTCTGACGCCGACTGGCAAGATCCGCAACGGCATATTCTCGCAATGCTGCTGGCGGGTGACGTATCACCCGCAGGCACCGAGTCGATCGAGAATACAACTAACGCCAGCTTACTTATCGTGCTCAACGCCTATTCGAATCCGGTCAGTTTTACCATGCCGAAGACTCGGCACGCCTGGCATTGTGTATTTACTACTACCGGCACCGAGCCTTCCGCAACTGCTCTGAGCCGTCAGGTTATCGAACCCCGTTCGGTACAGCTGTTCGAATTACGCTACGATAAAACATCTATGCAATCGCCAGACTCCCGGGGACAATAAAACACCATCATGCCTGTCACCGACTACGATGCGCTTGACGCGTTATGCGCTACTTGTGGGATCGCGGGCGCTTACCATGACATCTGGGGAATTCGTCACCAGGCATCTACTGAAACTAAGCAATCCCTGCTTGGCGCGATTGGTTTGCCTGTATCCGAAAACGCCGATATCCATCGTGCATTAGAACGGGAACACTTACGTGACTGGGAGCGCGTCGTTGCGCCGGTGCTAGTGGTAGCGGAAAACGAATCTCCGATTCGGGTAACACTGACACTTGAACCGTCCCAAACTGATAAAGCGATACACTGGGAGCTAAACGAAGAAACCGGCGAAGTTCGGCGCGGAGACTGGATGCCTGGTGATACCAGTATAATGGCCGAGCGGATTGTAGGTGAGATTCGATTAAAGCGGTTCGAAGTGCCTTTGTTTTACCTGCCTGTCACCGGTTACCACCATCTGATTATTACTACCGCCAACGGGACCCAGGCCCAAACGAGTTTAATCGTTGTCCCTCAAAGTTGTTATCAACCACCTGAACTGGATCGTGGCTGCAAGCTATGGGGCATCGCGCTACAACTCTATGCAATGCGATCGTGTCGCAATTGGGGTATAGGCGATTTTGCTGATCTGCATTCTGCGATCGATATTCTGGCGCCACTCGGGGTCAATATAATAGGCTTAAACCCTCTACACGCGCTTTTTCCGCACCTCCCCGAACGGGCGAGCCCCTACAGCCCGACTAGTCGTGATTTTCTCAATCCGCTCTATCTGAATATTGAAGCCATTGATGAATACCAGGGCAGCGGGGAAGTCCAGCGACTGGTAGCAAGCAAGGAGTTTCAGGTCCGTTTGAAAGCCCTGCGCCAAGTGGAACTGGTAGATTACGCGGGCGTCTGGTCAGCCAAGCTGGAAGCATTGATAATTCTCTATCGATGCTTCCGGCAGAAACATATTGCGCATAATTCAGCCCGCGCAATTGCGTTTCGCGAGTTCCAGGCCGAAGGCGGCACCGATTTACACGAATTCGCTCTGTTTGAAGCCTTGCAAGCACACTTCCACAGGCAGGACGCAGCCATCGGATGCTGGTGGCTGTGGCCCGAGCTTTATCGTAATCCGGGTTCGAATGCAGTTGCTGACTGGGCCGCTTCAAATACAGAAAAAGTCGAGTTTCATTTATATCTTCAGTGGAATACTGAACTGCAATTCGCTGAGGCTCAAATGCATTGTTCCGACCTGGGTATGACCGTTGGTATTTATCGTGACCTGGCCGTCGGAGTTGCTAAAGCCAGCGCACAGACCTGGGCTGCACAGCCAGTCTTTGCGCTGGAATCCAGCATAGGCGCACCGCCGGATGATTTTAATCTGCATGGGCAGGATTGGAAGTTGCCGCCCCCAAAACCGCAAGCCCTTATTGATAATGCCTATAGTCCATTTATCAAAACGCTTCGGGCAAACATGCGCAATGCCGGGGCACTTCGTATAGATCATGTGATGGGGCTTATGCGCCTGTTCTGGGTGCCGCCGAAAGGCCCGCCCGAAGCAGGTACTTACCTGGCTTATCCCTTTACAGATTTGCTTGGAATATTGGCTCTTGAAAGCCAGCGCAACCAGTGCCTGATTATCGGCGAGGACCTTGGCACTGTCCCCGATGATATTCGTTCCGCACTTAAATCAAGGGGGGTTCTCGCCTATCGAATCCTGTATTTTGAGAACAATTCGCACCAGAGGAGTTTCAATTCACCGGCGGACTACCCATCCCAGGCCGTCGCGTCGGTCGGTTCACATGACTTGCCAACCCTGAGTGGATTCTGGCAGGAGTCGGATCTTGATATGCGCGAAAAGCTCGATCTGTTTCCATCAGCGGAACACCGAGACCAGCTGAGGTATACGCGTGCTCGGGATCGCGACGAAATCATCTCCGCACTGGAACGTGAAAACCTGATGCAAGTTGACGGTATGAATGAAGAACCGATCGGCGAAGATTTATCTTCCAAAGTGATACTTCCGGTTCATCGCTATCTCGCGCGCTCGAAGGCTATGCTGATGATGGTCCAACTGGAAGACCTGTTCTGCCAAAAGACTCAGGTCAACCTGCCTGGTACGATAGACGAATACCCCAATTGGCGCGGAAAATTACTATTCAAAATCGAAGATTGGCTGGATCAGGGCAGGCTGGAATATTATGCCCAGGCTATCGAGAGGGAACGCAATCCGGCAGGTACAAAATAGCGACAGTGGATGGTCTCCAGGGCCGAAGGGCATCTGCTATCTACAGGAGAAGCCTCGACTCAGGATTCCTGCTTTTACGGCAGGAATGATTCATTTTCCGTTGTTTTCACGAAATAATTCAAGTGCGCAATAGCTAGCACCGAGCAACCCTGGCTGTAAGTGCATAATCACCTGGGTGGGTATTTGTTCCATGAGTGAGCGGTGTCGTCCCTTGTTTTCGAATCCGGCGCGAAACCCGCTGTTCGCAAGTAATTGCGGATAGCGCCGAATGATTCCACCGGCGATAAAAATACCGTTTTCGGCACCCAGGGTCAGCGCCAGGTCGCCTGAGAATTGCCCTAGTATCTCGAAAAACAGCTGTACCGCTTCAGATATGCGAGAATCGTTTTTGTCATTCGCGATGGCGAAGATTTCGGCTGCCGAGAGCTGCGTATATTTTTCCTTGTGGAGGTAATTCAATGCCCAGTAAATATTCTCCAGACCCGATCCCGAAATCAGTCGCTCCACGGATACGCGTCCGAAGCGCTCACGCATCGCTGCTAGGATATCGGTCTGGATCTGGGTTTCCGGGGCAAATCCGGTATGACTTGCTTCGGTAGTGATGGGAATAAGTAATTCGTCGTATTTTTTCAGGCCTACTGCGCCAAGCCCGGTCCCAGGCCCCAGTATGCCGACCATGAAACGCTGCACATCGAGCGGTTCAGGGTCCGGCTGGCCGACGGGCAGGCAGTCGTCAGCGCTGAGGAATGGTATGCTGTAAGCGATGGCTTCAAAGTCGTTAAGAAGCCGTACAGCGGATATCGAAAATTCTTCCGACAATGCCTGTGCTGCAATACTCCATGAATTATTTGTCAGGCGGACCTGTCGATCGACAATCGGTCCTGCGGCAGCGAGACTGATGACATCAGGAGCTGATGCACTAATCTGCTTCAGGTAATGCTTGATTGCCTGGTCGGCAGTGGCGAAGTCCACGCATTGAAGTGTGAGTTCGTTAGTAAAACCAGGAGTTTTAGCATTCGCAAGTGCGAATCGAGCATTAGTGCCGCCAATATCTCCGATTAACAGGCACGGCTCATGCATTACTTAAGATCCTGTTTTGGAAAGGCGGTAATTTTCTCACAAGCCAGGGCTGGCTGCATCCCTTACAAGCTTACTAATGCTATCAAAAATATTGGCACAAAAGGCGTGGTTCAGAATCGATCATTCTACTAAACCGCAACCAGAAGATTTAGTCAGCTGTCTAACAGTCTGCAAACTCGAAATCAAAGCCACATTACTCGGATACTGTACAATTCTTTTTGGAATCGAAAATTCAGATTGAAAAATGGATGAAAGCAAACTACTAGATATTTCGGAATTCAGCGGCCTGTCTGTGGCGAATTCCAATTCATGAGGCAATGGGGTGTCAGAAAATGATCGTAGGAGTGAGATCACCTCAAATAGTCTGTTCCCTGATAATTCCCTGTTAATACAAATATGTAAATATATCTTGAAGCTAGATTACGCAATTATTCAATAAGATAGTGAAATTGCGGCCTGCCTTTTAATGTTAACTAAGCAATATTTCCCTGTAAATTCCTGTTTAACAGGGAATCGTTGGGGAGACGAGTTCGCGCTGGACTGCATCCACCGCCAGACAAAGCCTTAACTAATTGATAGTTAGGGCTTTAATTTTTATTACTAATTACATCCCACCATTTAACCCACCAATTATTTTTTTGTTTCGTCTATATACCTGGTTAAATTCTACCGATTGACCTGAATTTGTCAGCCACTGATGGTTTGATGGCTCTGACAAGCGCGAATCTTCGAAATAATGCCGCAGGATGGGGCCTACAGCCGCAAGCGGCGATCCAGGACGACGATCGAAAAGACCATCACCACGGTGCTTA